>CAZKFP010000218.1:0-9293 GCA_964552085.1 uncultured Steroidobacteraceae bacterium | reverse complement strand
TGTTCGCGTTCGACAGCGGCGCCGTCTTCTCGCGCAGGCGGGCGAGCGCAGGATGCTCCCGCACGCCATAGCGGCGGACGTAGGCGACGAGGTCATCGGTCAGGTCGAGGGTGCGGTTCGCCATGGCGGTCGCATGGTACGTGGTCGGCGCTACGTGGAGGAGGATGTCCGCGGGCCGAGCAGCGACGTCTCGCGGTGGTCCGGCGGGACCTCCGCGCCGTCGAGCCGGCGCAAGACGAAGTATTCGGTGTCCATCGCCCCGTCGGCGAGGTCCTCGGGCAGCGCGAGCATCCAGCCGAGGTCCTGGGCCTGCGTCCGGTGGCAGGCCATGCTGCCGCGCTTCGCCTCGAGATGGCGCGAGACGTCCACCCGGGTCGTGACCTCGGCGTCGGCGCGACCGAACTCGAGCGCGTCGCCCTCCTCCTCCTCGATCGCCTCCCCGACCTGGGCCATGGCCGCGGCATTCGACGGATTGAGCTCGTCGGCAGCCGGACGCTGCGGCTCGCCCGGGACGACCTCGTCGAGATTCCACGGCAGCGCGATGCCGCGCGCCTTCATGGCAACCATGAGCTCGAACCAGCGCTCCCGCACGAAGGCAATCTCGTAGAAGCGGGACACGGCCCACGACTCGCCGGCCGACGCGTCGTACGCCTCCCGCGCGATTCGGGCCGCGTTGATGTGGTCGGGATGACCGTAGTTGCCGTTCTCGTCGTAGCTCACGATCGCCGCGGGGCGCGCCGCTCGCACGATCTCGAGGAGCCGCCGCGTCGCCTCCTCGACGTCCGCCTGCCAGAAGGACTCCGGGTGCTCGTTGGCATCGGTGCCGATCATGCCGGAGTCGCGGTACCCGAGGACGTGGTGGTGAACCGCGCCACTCCCGAGCGCCGCGATCGAACAGGCCAGCTCCTCGGCCCGGATCTGCGCCAGCCGCGGTCGCGCCTCTTCGGGGTCGAGGGATGGGTCGTGGATCTCCCCCTCGGCCCCGTCGGTGCAGGTGACAAGGTCGACGCGCACCCCCTCCGCCACGAGGCGGGCGATCGTGCCGCCGGTGGCCATCGACTCGTCGTCGGGGTGGGCGTGGACGAAGAGGACGCCGCCGCTGCCGTCAGGCCGCATGGACCGATGCCTCGCGCGGTTCGTGGCGTTCGATGCCGGCGAGGGCCAGGCCCGCGTCGCGCTCGCCGATCTCGATAGCGGGACCGATGCGGCCGAACTGCAGGGCGTTCATCCGGCCGAGGCGCGGCACGATGAGCAGGTCGGGGGGCTCGACGACGACCGGGTCCGCCCACCGCGCCGCGATCAGGGCGAGGTAGCGCCGCGCCGTCAGGCGATCGGCCGCCGTCCCGACCCCGAGGCGTGCCGACGCCGCGCGCAGGACCGCCGCGCCGAACCGGCTCGCCAGGAAGGCGGGCTTCGGGATGTCGGCGAGGACGCCAATGACCGGCAGCTCCGGCGCCCAGGCACGAGCGGGCGTGACCGGGATCCCCTCCCACGGCCCGGCGTCGCACCAGACCCCATCGCGGTCGCGCCGCGGCGGGAAGAAGAACGGCACCGCGATGCTCTTCTCGAGCGCGTCGACGAGGCGGCCCTCGGTCACGAGCCGCGGGCGGCCGGCCACGAGGTCGAACACGGTGATCCCGAGCGGCGTCGGCAGCTCCTCGATGCGCGGGTCGCCGAGCTCGGCGGACATCCGCTCGAGCAGCGGACGCGGGTCGAACAGCGCGAGCCGTCCGCGACGGCCCATCAGGCGAAAGACCGATGTCCGCCGCGCGGCGGCCTCCATCTCGTCGGCGCTGCGGCCGGCGGCGATGCCGGCACCGATGACCGCGCCCATGCTCGTGCCGACGATCCGGTCCGGCCGCAGCCCACGGGCCTCGAGCGCACGCGCCACGCCGATGTGCGCCCAGCCGCGGGCACCGCCGCCGCCGAGGGCGAGCGTGAAGCCGTCGTCGAACCGTCGCGCCGTCATCGGCTCATGCCGCTGCGTGCTCCCCGCACTCGCACAGCTCACGGAGCTTCCGGTACGTGAACAGGCCGGTGTCATGCCCGTCGGCCCAGATCGGCGCGAGGGCGTACCGGCCGATCCAACGCACCTCGTTCATCTGCGTCTCGCGCTCGTCGAACACGGTCTCCAGGGTGACGACGCCCGGCAGGCTGCCCTCCCCGGAGCAGAGGGCGCAGGGACAGGCCCGCCGGAGCGCCAGCCACGACCACGTTCCGAGATGGCCGTCGTCCCAGCGGATGCGCATGACGCGCGCCGTCTCGTCGAGCTCCACCCCGATCGGGTTGACGACGTCGTGCCTCGTCACTCCGCCTGCTCCCAGCGTGGCGTCGTGCCACGCCACTCGGCGCCGAACGCGGCACCGGTTGCGGTCAGAGGGATCGGTACCTCTCCGTCGTCGAGGTACCAGATGAAGAGGTCCTGGAGGATGCCGCCCGCGGGCGCGGATCGGCCACGGGTGAAGACGACCGCCTGCCCGTTCGACGCCCATCGCACGTGGCTGACCAGGCCGTCGATGCTCGTCAAGGCGAGATCGTGATCCGAGTGGTTCGTGAGGCGCAGCGTCGTCGTGCCGCCAGTCGCGCTGACCTCGATCCGACGCCGGCCGTCGTGCGACCAAAGCACCGGCTCGGCGCCGTCCAGCTCGGTGACCTCCTGGGTCGCGGGCTCGACGTTCCAGGAGCCTGCGCCGAGCGACCAGAGGTGGAGGACGTCGTCTTGCGTCCAGCGGAGGCGCACGAGGCCGCCGTTGTCACTGAACTGCGCCTCGGCCAGGTCGGCCTCTGCGGCGATGGCCGGACGCGCGTACGTGATGCTGGCCACCTCGGTGCTGTCGCCCGAGAGGAAGTCGATGGCCAGCACGGTCGCGACGTCGTTCGCGCCGTCCTCGATGATTCGGACCGCGTAGAGCGTCGCCGCGTTGTCACCGAACGTGATCGCGCTGATCCCGTCGCCGAGTGGCCGCTTCGGCTCGCCCGGCTCGATCGAGACGAGCACGTCCGCCAGGAGTGCAGCGCCGACGGTCCCGTCCGGCGCCATCGCGAAGCGCTGGACGTTGATGCCAGGGTCCTGTGCCAGCACCTCGGGCGCCGCCTCGGCGGAGAAGTCGCTGCGGAGCAGGTAAATCGGCGCCAGCGCCTCGTCGCGGCCCTGGTAGACCATCTCCAGCGCCCCGTACACCGGAGCCGGGACGGGCGTCGGGGTGGGCGCGACGGAGACGCTCGGCGCGGATGTCGCGGACGGTACGGCCGTCGCCGGCGCCGATACGCTCGGCGTTGCCGCCGGGCTCTCCGAGGAGCCGGCGCCGACGCCACCGAGCGACGCATCACCGGCAAAGATGAGGGCCAGGAGGACGATCACCATCCCGGCCAGGAGCAGGATCACGCCGATCAGCCACGGCACGGCTTGCTCGGCGGTCGTCGTGTCGGCGGCGAGCTCATCGTCCTCGTCGGTGCCGAGCGAGGTGCGGACGTCGCCGCCGACCGGCACGAGCTCGCTCGGCTCGTCGCGCTCCATCGGCTGCGGCGGGGTCCACGACGAGGGCAGCACCTGGGTCGACTCTCCGGCATCGGGCCACGGGTCCGGCCGCCACTCGGGCTCGGACGCCGGAGCGGCTGCCTCAACCGGCTCGGGCTCTGGCTCCGGCTCGAACGCCGGAGCGGCTGCCTCAACCGGCTCGGGCTCTGGCTCCGGCTCGAACGTCGGGGCGGCGGCCTCGACCGGCTCGGGCTCGACATCGGGCTCCGGCTCCCGCTCGCGAGGGAAGATGGACCCGGGGGAAACCGGGGACTCCGGGACCGGCTGGGGGGCCGGCTCGGGCTGGAAGATCGATTCCCGCTCCGGGCGGGGCTCCTGCTCGGGCTCGGCCTCGGGTTCGGGCTCCGACGAACGCTCGGACACGGCTTCGGCATCGACCGCGGCCCTGAGCTCCGCCGCTCCGAGGTCGGTCTCCCAGGCCGGAACGACGGGCGGCGCCGGGCGAGTCGCCGGCTCCTCGGTCCGGAACGCGGCCGGCGCAACCTCGACGGGGGGCTCTTCGTCCCAGCGTGGCGGCTCGACCTCAGGCTCGGCGCTCGTCGGGGTCTCGGCCGGCCACGCGACGCCTGCGGGATCCGAAGCTGGCTCCACCATCGGCTCTTCGAAGACGGGGGCGGGTGGCTCAGCGGGCCGCCAGGGCTCGGCGGCGGCCGCCCCCCAGGGGTCGGCGTCGGCCGACCAGGGCTGGACACGGGAGAGCTCCGGCGACGTCTCCTCGGCTGGCGGCTCGGGTCGCTGCCATGTCTCCTCGGCTGGCGGCTCAGGTCGCTGCCATGTCTCCTCAGGCGGCTCGGGTCGCTGCGGCTCAGGCGACTGCGGCTCATCGATGGAGCCGTCGCTGTCATCGGTCCATGACTCGGCCCACGGGTCGCTCGAGGGCGGCTCGGGATCGCCGAACAGGTAGCGGTCAGGCGGGGGCGCGGGCGGCGGCCAGGCATCCCAGCCAGGCGACGGGTCCGGGCCGGACTCCTGCCATGGATCGTCAGATGACCACAGGTCGGCCGGCCGCTGGGAGGCCCCGGACGACTCGGTGTCCTCCGCCGGCCAGTCCTTGTCGCCCGGGCTCGAGGATGACGGCCGGTCCCGCGGGCCGCTCATGCGCGGGCCCCGCTGGGTTCACGGCTCACGACGGCATGATACCGAACGCTCGTGTAGATGGCCGGCGCACGCCAGCCGGATCGATCGACCATCCGGCGAAGGTTAGCCGAGAGCTCGCCGGAGCGCCCCTCCGCCGACCTAGTCCGAGGCGGCCCACATGATGAGACCGACGGTGAAGACGCCGGTGATCAGGCCGATGAAGGCCATCGTGCCCTCCGGGCCCTCGCCGCCGACCGTGGGCAGCATCGCGTTCATGACGGGGAGGCCGATCATCATGTACGCGAGCCACGCGACGGTGGCGACGGCGGCGATGATGCCTCGTCGGCTTCGATCTCGAACCATGCTCCGCCGATCCTAGCAGAGCCGATCAGCCGGTCGCCGCGAGCCGGGCCCGCTCCGGGACTCGGTGAAAGAGCCCCTGGTCAACGCGACCCTCGAGGATGCGGAGCTTCGCCGCCGCGCCGAGCCCGATCGTCACCTCGTGACCGTCCCGGGCACCCCCGGCCGAGCGACGCAGCGTCATCGTGCCGATGTGCTGCGCCACGTCCACGACCTCGAACACGTGCCCCGGCCGCACGCCATTCTCCTGGAGGAAGGTGAGCAGCCGCGCGTCCTCCTCCGCCTCCTCGGTGACGCGCAGGATCGTGACGTCGGAGCCCGCCCGCGCCTCGGAGAGAGCCACGCCCGCAGGACGCTCGGGCGTGCGGCCGTCACGCGGGATCGGGTTGCCGTGCGGGCACGTCGGCGGGTGCCCGAGCAGCTCGTCGATCTTGTCGGTCACCCGGTCGCTGAACGCGTGCTGGAGGTGATGCGCCTCCTCATCGGCCTCGGCCCAGCCCAGGCCGATGACCTCGGTCAGCAGCCACTCGGACAGCGCATGGCGCCGGAACGTACGCTCCGCGGCCTCGCGCCCGGCGTCGGTCAGGTTCAGCTGACGCGTCTCGCCGTCGACCCTGAGCAGGTCTTCCCGGACGAGGCGGGTCACCATCTCGCTGACCGTCGCGGCGCTGACGCCGAGTCGCTCCGCCAGTCGCGCGGCGATGACCGGCTGCCCCTCGCCGTGCATGTAGCGGATCGTCATCAGGTACTCGGCGGCGGCCTCGGTCGGCTCGCCCCCAGTCGCGCTCTGGGCCATGGACCGATTCTAGACGGCCGTCAGCCCGAGACGCGTCGCATCAGTAGGAGACGCTCACGTCCGCCGAACAGGTGCTCGTGTCCGCCTGGCAGACCTTGTACGTGTACGACCCGCCGCCGCGACCGCCAGGGCTGTCGGTGTAGAACCCGTCGTTGGCGGTCGTCGTGACCCTTACGCCATCGCGGAACACATCGACGCTCGTGCTCGTGGCGCCGGACCAGGTGAGGTCGGCGGTCTTGACGCCCTTCACCTTGTACGCCGATGCCGCGAGAGTGATCCCGCCCGGCGGCGCGGCCACGGTCACCGACCCGCTCGTAGTGCCCGTCGCACCGTCGTCGTCGGTCACGGTGAGCGTCACGGTGTACGCGCCGCCGGCGCCATACGTGTGCGACGGATCCGTGCCGGTCGCCGTGTTGCCGTCCCCGAAGTTCCAGCTCCGCAACGCGATCGAGCCGTCACCGTCGGTCGAGGTATCGGTGAAGCTGCACGACAGGTCGCTGCAGCTGGAGGTGAAGCTCGCGGTCGGCGGACTGTTCACGGTCACCGACTTGCTCGTGCTGCCCGTCGCGCCGTCGTCGTCGGTAACGGTGAGCGTCACGGTGTACGTGCCGCCGGCGCCATACGTGTGCGACGGATCCGTGTCGGTCGCCGTGTTGCCGTCCCCGAAGGTCCAGCTCCGCAACGTGATGGTGCCATCGGTGTCGGAGGACGCATCGGTGAAGTCGCAGGTGAGAAGCGTGCAGTCGACTGAGAACGCCGCCGTCGGCGCGTTGGGCTCAGGCTCCGGATCCGGATCCGGCTCCGGGTCGGTGCCGAAGGTGTACCCGGCGTTCCAGCTCGTCTGGGCGATCCGGTTCTGCCCGGAGGCCGACGGGTGGAAGTAGTCGCCGGACACGTCGCTCGTCTGGAGCTTCGTGCCGAAGACAGCGCCGCCATCGTGATGGCAGCGAGCGCTGAAGGCCTCGCTGTCGCAGATGCCGGCCATGATGTCGTTGTAGGCCATGTTGCGGGCCCGAACGGCCAGCCGCCGGTCCACGTCGACCTGCTTCGTGGAGGTGGGGCTGGCGAGCAGGGACTGGCAGATCTTCGCCGAGGACCAGATGAAGCGCGCCCACCAGCTGCCCTTGAACAGGCTCCACAGCTGGTACGCGTCGGGGATGCTGACGACGTAGACGTACGTCCCCGGCGACTGGTTGTAGATCGTCGTCATCGCCTGCTGGAAGGCCGATGCGAACGCGGCCTCGCTCGTCATGCCCTCGAGCGTGTCGGTGCACAGGTCGTTGCCGCCGATGAGGACAGTCAGGTACCCCGGATCCGGCGAAATCGCCGCGACGTTGAGCATCTGCGCGTTGAGGTTGGCGACCTTCGCGCCACTGACCGAGAGGTTGTGCGCGGCACCGGTAAGTCCGAGGCGCTCCGCATGGCTGTCAACAGACGAGCTCCAGCCGGTCGACCATGAGTTCTGCGGTGCATCGGCGCCGAGACTGCCGCCGGTGCTCGCCGCCTGCGTGATCGAGTCACCAACGGCGGCCATGGACGTCGGCTGTGGCGCGGCCTCGGCGGCCGCCGTGGCGGTCACGGTCAGCGCGGCAAGCAGGAACGCGAGCGTCAGCGCGAGCGCGGGAGCACGACGGGTCAATCTGGACCTCACCGCTCGGGACAGTACCGGAGCTGACTGTACACCCGGGCGCAAGCCGGTCGGCTAGTCCTCGCCAGTCCCCGACTGCTCGCGGATCGTCGAGACGACGCCGGCGTCGGCCAGGGTCGTCACGTCTCCGAGGTCCCGCTGCTCGGCGATGTCGCGCAACAGGCGGCGCATGATCTTGCCGGAGCGCGTCTTCGGCAGGTCGGGCGTGAAGAGGATCTGCTTCGGGCGCGCGAACTTGCCGATCATCTCGGCGACGTGCTCGCGCAGCTCGGCGCCGAGCTCGTCCGAGGCCTCGAACTGCGAACGCAGGATGACGTAGCTGAAGATCGCCTGGCCGGTCATTGGATCCGAGCGGCCCACGACGGCCGCCTCCGCGACCGCCGGGTGCGACACGAGCGCCGACTCAACCTCCGTCGTCGAGATCCGATGGCCCGACACGTTCATGACGTCGTCGACACGGCCGAGCAGCCAGTAGTAGCCCTCGTCGTCGCGCTTGCAGCCGTCGCCCGGGAAGTAGCGGCCCGGGTAGCGCGACCAGTAGGTCGACTCGTAGCGTTCCGGGTCGCCGTAGATGCCGCGCAGCATCGCGGGCCAGGGGCGTTCGAGCACGAGATAGCCGCCCCCGCCGAGCGGAACCGGGCTGCCGGCCTCGTCGACGACGTCGGCCTGCACGCCCGGGAACGGGAAGGTCGCCGATCCCGGCTTCGTCGTCGTGATCCCCGGCAGCGGCGTGATCATGATCATGCCCGTCTCGGTCTGCCACCAGGTGTCGACGACCGGGCAGCGCTCGCCGCCGATGTACTTCCAGTACCACGCCCACGCCTCGGGGTTGATCGGCTCGCCGACCGAGCCGAGCAGCCGGAGCGAGGACAGGTCGTCATCGGCGAACTCCTCGTGGCCGTACTTCATGAGCGCGCGGATCGCCGTCGGGGCGGTGTACAGGATGGTGACGCGGTACTTGGCCGCGATCTGCGCCCATCGGTCCTTCTCGGGGAAATCGATGGCGCCCTCGTAGATGACCCCGGTCGTCGCGTTCGCGAGCGGGCCGTAGACGATGTACGAGTGACCGGTCACCCAGCCGATGTCGGCCATGCACCAGTACACGTCGGTCTCCGGGTGGATGTCGAAGATGTACCGATGCGTGGTGCTCACGCCGGCCAGATAGCCGGCGGTCGTGTGCATGATCCCCTTCGGCTTCGCGGTCGTGCCGGACGTGTAGAGCAGGTAGAGGAGGTCCTCCGCGTCCATCGGCTCCGGCTCGGCCGTCGTCGGCTGGCCCGCAATGAGTTCGTGATACCACCGGTCCCGCTGCGGGTCCCAGGCGACCTCGTCGCCGGTGCGCCGGACAACGACGCAGTGGCGCACCGACGAGGTGCGCGAGATCGCCTCGTCGGCGCTCTTCTTCAACGGGACCGTGGCGCCCTTGCGGTAGCCGCCGTCGGCGGTGATGACGACGGTGCACTCGGCGTCGTCGATCCGGTCGGCGAGGGCATCGGCGCTGAAGCCGCCGAAGACGACGCTGTGCGGGGCACCGATTCGGGCGCAGGCGAGCATCGCGACCGGCAGCTCGGGGATCATCGGCATGTAGATCGCGACCCGGTCGCCCTTCCTCACGCCCAGCTCCCGGAGCGCGTTCGTGAGCCGGCAGACCTCGTCGAGCAGCTCGGCGTAGGTGATCGTCCTCGTGTCGCCCGGCTCGCCCTCCCAGAAGTAGGCGATCCGCTCGCCGAGGCCGTTCGCGACGTGGCGGTCGAGGCAGTTGACGCTCACGTTCAGGCGTCCGCCGATGAACCTCGTCGCGTACGGCGCCTCGCACGTGGAGAGCTCGCTCCACGGCTCCATCCAGTCGTGCCGGTTGGCCTCCTCGGACCAGA
>CAZKFP010000217.1:0-4133 GCA_964552085.1 uncultured Steroidobacteraceae bacterium | reverse complement strand
GCGATCGCGGAGGCCCGGCGCGGGGCGGCGGAGGGCGAGGAGCCCATCGGCTCGGTGGCCGTCATCGACGACGCCATGATCGCGCGGGATCACGATCGCTCGGAGAACCAGGGCGATCCGACGGCCCACGCCGTCCTCCTCACGATCCAGGCCGCGGCGCGCAAGCTCGGGCGGCGCCGCCTGGGCGAGGCGACGATCTTCACGACCCACGAGCCCTGCGCGATGTGCGTCGGGGCGCTCGTCGAGGCGCGGGTGCTCGCGCTCGTCTTCGCCGTTTCCGACCCCGAGCGCGGCGCCGCGGGCAGCGTCCTGCAGCTCGCCCGAGACCCGGGATTGCCGCACCAGCTGTCGGTCGTCTCCGGCGTGCGCGAGAGCGAGGCGCGGCAGCTCGCGACCGAGTCCGCATCGGTCTGACGGCACCTTTGGCCTTCGTTCGGGAGTGCGCTAGACTCCCTTGCGGCGTGGAGAGGTGTCCGAGTGGTTGAAGGTGCCGCTCTCGAAAAGCGGTGTGCGGGTAACCGTACCGTGGGTTCGAATCCCACCCTCTCCGCCACGTCACCGACGCCGATCCGTGGAGAGGTCGCCTAGAGGCCTATGGCGCGGCATTGGAAATGCCGTTCGGGGCAACCCGTCGAGGGTTCGAATCCCTCCCTCTCCGCCACCTCCGATTGACCGATCCCTCCGGGCGACCTACCATCGCGGCCGGTCGTGCTAGGCGGGGAACTAGCGGTGCCCTGTATCCGCAATCCGCTACAGCGGAGCTGAACTCCCGGTCGAGGACCGTCCCGCTCGCCCACCACCACCGTGCCCGACGATGAGGGTCGGGTCCCGCGCAGCGTTGGTTCGTGAACCCCGTCAGGTCCGGAAGGAAGCAGCGGTAAGCGATCGCCAGCGGGTGCCGCGGGACAACCTGGCCGGAGCCGGGTGCGTGGGTGAGTGCGAGCCGGGGCGGATCGACACCGGGTGCACGACCGATTCATTTCCACCGGCGAACCGGGACCGATGCGGCCCCGACAATCGGTGTACGGTAGCCCCCTGATGCCCGCAGCCCAGTCCACGCCCGAAGCCGCGCCCGCCGAGCCGGCCGCACCGCAGCGCGCCCTCTACCGGCGATTTCGCGCGCAACGCTTCGTCGAGGTCGTCGGGCAGGATCCGATCGTCACGACCCTGCGCCGCGCGGTCAGCGGCGATCGCCTCGCGCACGCGTACCTCTTCGTCGGCCCGCGCGGCACCGGCAAGACCTCGACCGCGCGGATCCTCGCGAAGGCGATCAACTGCCTGGCGCTCGGGGAGGACGGCGAGCCGTGCGACGCCTGCACCGCGTGCGTCTCGATCCGCGAGGGCCGCGCCCTCGACGTCATCGAGATCGACGCAGCCAGCCACGGCCTCGTGGAGGATGCGCGCGACCTCGTCATGCGCGCGCTCACCGCCCCATCCGAGCTGCGACGGCGCGTGTACATCATCGACGAGGTCCACATGCTGAGCACGCACGCCTTCAACGCGCTGCTCAAGCTCATCGAGGAGCCGCCCGACCACGTCGTCTTCATTCTCGCCACGACCGATACGCACAAGGTGCCGGCCACGATCATCAGCCGCACCCAGCGCCACGACTTCCGCCGGATGTCCGAGGCGACGATCGTCGGAAAGCTGACCCGGATCTGCAGCGCCGAGGCGGTCGAGGCCGACGAGGATGCCCTCGCCCTCGTCGCGCGCCTCGCCGACGGTGGCATGCGCGACGCCGAGTCGCTGCTCGACCAGGTGCTCGCCTACACCTCGGGGCGCCTGACGCTTGACGAGGTGCGCGAGGCGGTCGGCCTGGCCGACGATGCGGCGATCGTCGCGCTCGTCGACGCCTACGAGCATGGCGATGCGCCAGCCGCGCTCGACCGCGTGGCCGCGCTGGCCGACGCCGGGCGGGACATCGCCCAGGTCGCGTCGCAGGCCGAGGGCGAGGCCCGGCGCCGCCTTCTCGCATCGGCCTCGGACCCGGCCGCCGCGCGGCGGCTCGCGGTCGTCCTGCGCGGCGTGGCGGAGGCGGCCGGCGCGGGAGCCCGCGACGGGCGCGCCCGTCTTCTTCTCGAGCTGCTCGCCGTCGAACCGGTCTCGACCGAGTCGGCTTCGGTCGCCGTGCCCGTTCGGCCGGCCGCCGCCGCTCCACCCGATCCGGCTTCGACCCCGGCCCAGCGGCCGGCCCCCGAACGCCCGTCGTCGAAGACTGTCCCGAAGGCCGACGCGTCCCCCGGGCGCGGCAATGGCGCCACGGCAGCCGACGCCAGGCGCGACGAACCCGCCGAGGTTCCCGCGCCCGCTGAGGTGCCGCGCCCCGTCTCGACGCCCGCAAGCGGTGTGGCCGGCGACGTCGCCGAGCTGCGAGCGCGATGGGCCGAGGTCGTCGAGCGCGCCACGCCGGTCATCAAGCCGCTCCTGCGCGAGTGCCGGCCCATTGGCCGCGACGGCGCCCGCCTGACGCTCGCCTTCCCCGAGGGCCGCGACTTCATGCGCTCCCGGATCTCGCAGCGCTCCGGCGCGATCGAGATGCTGCTGAGCGAGATGTTCGGCGGCCCCTTCGCGATCGAGTGCGTTGCGACGAACCTCGAGCTCGAGCCCCTGACCGTCGAGCAGGCGGTCGGGGATCCTGACGAGGACCCCGAGGCACGCGCCCTGCTCGAGGGCGTATTGAAGATCACCGGCGGTGAGCTCGTCGACGTGCGCGAGGTGCGCTGACGATGCTCGCCCTCCAACCTGCACGAACGAGGAGACCGGCGTGAACATCGGTCAGATCACGAAGATGGCGCAGCAGATGCAGACCCAGATGACCCAGGCCCAGGAGGAGCTGCGCCAGACGACCCTGGAGGCGAGCGCCGGGGGCGGCGCCGTCCGGATCGTCATCAGCGGCGCGCAGGAGGTCAGCAGCGTCGTCATCGACCCTGGGGCGGTCGATCCCGACGAGGTCGAAATGCTCCAGGACCTCGTCATGACCGCCGTCAACGAGGCGATCGGCCGTAGCAAGGACCTCGAGCGCGAGCGGATGGCGAAGATCGCCGGCGGGATGGGGCTTCCCGGGATGCCGGGACTGCCGGGCCTGGGCTGAGCGCGCAATGGCCGGGCTGATCGCCCCGGTCGCCCGCCTGATCGAGGAGTTCAGCAAGCTCCCCGGCGTGGGGACCAAGACCGCACAGCGGCTCACGTATCACGTGCTGCGAGCCTCGACCGATGACGCGCGCGGCCTGGCGGCCGCCCTCATCTCGCTCAAGGAGGACGTCGCGTACTGCAGCGTCTGCTGCAACATCACCGAGGTCGGTGTCGACCCGTGCGACATCTGCGCCGATCCGCGGCGCGAGGCGTCGCGCATCTGCGTCGTCGAGGAGCCGCTCGACGTCCTGGCCATCGACCGCACCGGCGAGTTCCGCGGCCGTTATCACGTCCTCCACGGGGCGATCAGCCCGATCGACGGGATCGGTCCCGAGCGCCTGCGCACGCGCGAGCTCATCGACCGTGTGACCGACGGCGGCGTCGAGGAGGTCATCCTCGCCACGAACCCGAACCTCGAGGGCGAGGCGACGGCGATGTACCTCGCCGATCTGCTTGCCCCGCACGTCTCGAACGTGACGCGCCTCGCGCGCGGGCTGCCGGTCGGCGGTGACCTTGAGTATGCCGATGACGTGACGCTCATCCGCTCGCTCCAGGGCCGTCGCGTCATGGAGCGCTGACGGTCTTCGATCGCTTGACGGGCGGAACCCCCCTGATCTATAGTCCACTTTCGCGTCGGCATCAGCCGGCCGATGAGTCGCGTACGGCGTCCCACGGGGCGTGCAGCGTGACCCATCGCGAGTTCGCCTCAACGGGAGTGCTCGAATCGAACGAAGCCGAGCGATCGGCAACGTGGCTTACCAGCTGAAGAGTGACAGGAATCCACACGAGTCAGCGGGACAACGTCGAACTCTTAACCGGTGGAGCAGCCTTCGGGCACAACCACTGGTTTCGTTTTGTATGGAGAGTTTGATCCTGGCTCAGGACAAACGCTGGCGGGGTGCGTGAGACATGCAAGTCGAACGAGGTGCCATCGGGCTTGCTCGATGGTTACCGAGTGGCGGACGGCTGAGTAACGCGTAGGTGACCTGCCCGGAAGTGGG
>CAZKFP010000216.1:0-5471 GCA_964552085.1 uncultured Steroidobacteraceae bacterium | reverse complement strand
ACCTGGGTGAGCACCGCCTCAAGGACCTGACCGCACCGGAGCGCATCTTCCAGGCCGATTCCGACGACCACCCGCCGCTCAAGACGATCTCGAACACGAACCTTCCTCGGCCGCTGACCCCCCTGATCGGCCGAGAGCGCGAGCTGAACGACGTCGTCGCACGCATTCGCGGGGGAACGCGTCTCGTGACCCTCACCGGACCGGGGGGCACCGGCAAGACGCGGCTGGCACTGGCGGCGGCGGCCGACCTCCTGGGCGACCATGCCGGCGGTGTCTTCTGGGTTCCTCTGGCGGCGGTCGAGGACCCGACCCTCGTCACGTCCGAGATCGCGCGTGTCGTCGGTGCCGGCGACGGGCTCGCCGAGCACATCGGTGATCAGGAGCTGCTGCTCGTCCTGGACAACGTCGAGCAGGTCGTGGCCGCCGCCCCCGAGCTGGCGAGCCTGTTGGCGGAATGCCCGAACCTGCGGGTGCTCGTCACGAGCCGAGAGCTCCTCCGCGTGCGGGGCGAGGACGAGGCTCCGGTGCCGCCGCTCAGCGACACCGAAGCGGTCTCGCTCTTCACAGCGCGCGCCGGTACGACAGATCCGCTGGTGGAAGAGCTGTGCCGAAGACTCGATAACCTTCCGCTCGCCGTCGAGCTCGCCGCAGCGCGAGCCCGAGTCCTGTCGCCTGCCCAGATCCTGGAGCGCATGCCGCGCCGTCTCGACCTGTTCCGCGGCGGGCGCGACGCCGATGCACGCCAGCAGACGTTGCGGGCGGCGATTCAATGGAGTCACGACCTGTTGGAGCCCGACGAGCGCGACCTGTTTGCGCGGCTCGCCGTCTTTCGTGGCGGCTGGACGTTGGAGGCTGCTGAGCAGGTCGTCGACGCGGACATCGATACGCTGGCATCACTCGTCGACAAGAGCCTGGTCGTGCAGAGCGGTGAACGGTTCCGGATGCTCGAGACGATCCGTGCCTTCGCAGAGGAGCGCCTCGAAGCATCCGGACAGGCGGACACGGTTCGCGACGACCACCTGCGGCACATCCTGGCTCTGGCGGAAGGCTGGTACGCGGATCGGTTCGCGTCCGAGTCCACATGGCTGCCGGTGCTCGAGTCCGAGAACGCGAACATTCGGGCCGCGCTCGACTGGGCGCACGCGGCGGAGCGGGACGAGGAGATTCGGCTCATCGGCGCCATCGCGCCGCTCTGGACGCTACGGGGCCAAGGCGCCGAAGCGCGCCGCCGGCTGGCCGCGGCGGTCGAACGGCAGAAGGTCCCGGACGCGGCTCGCGCACGGGCCCTGACGCATCTCGGCGAGATGCATGATGACCTCCTGCGCCTGAACGATGCCCTTCTGCTCTGGCGCGAGTTGAAAGATCCGGCCGGTGAAGCACTCGCCCTCGAAACCATCGGCTGGGCGTATGACGCGCATGGCGATCTTCGCGCCGCCCGGGCCTCATACGAGGAGAGCCTCGCGATCCAGGCGAGCATCGGCGCACCGACTGTCGCGGGGCTGTCCGCGCGTGCCGGCCTCTGCCACGTGCTTGTCGCAGGCGCCGAGACGGAGCGAGCGTTCGCGGTCGCGGAGGAGCTCCTGGCGTTGGCGCGGCAGCATCGCGCCGTCCTGATGGAGGAGCTTGGTCTCCACTTTCTCGCCGATTGCGCGCTCATCGATGGCGCCTGGCGAGAAGCGGAAGAGCGCTACATGCGCGCCCTCGCATACGCCAGAGATGCCGACCTCGTCGGACGCGTGACCGATGAGGTGCTGGGGGTCGCCATGGCGCGCGCGGGCGCCGGCAACCACGCCGAAGCGCTTCGGCTCGCCGCCGCGGCGCACGCGAAGCAGGCAGAGCTCGGCCCGAGAGAGGGTGTGTGGTGGCAGTCAATGCAGGACGGCCTTCTCGGTCCGGCTCGCGATCGGCTTCCGACAGAGGTGGTCGAGGCAGCCGAGCGGCAGGGGGCGTCCGCCCCCTTCAACACGGTCCTCGACGAGTTGCTCGTTGTGCAGCGGGCATGAACATCCCGGCGCGCGACCTTCCGTCCGGCACGGTCACCTTCCTCTTCACCGATGTCGAAGGCTCGACGAAGCTGCTCTACGCTCTCGGCGCCGAGGGCTATGCCGATGCGCTGGCCACCCACCGCCGCATCCTGCGCCAGGCCTTCACGACGCACGGCGGCGTTGAGGTCGACACGCAGGGCGATGCCTTCTTCGTGGCCTTCCCGACGGCGCCCGGCGCGCTGGCCGCCGCGGCCGAGGCGCGCGAGGCACTCAACCCCGGACCGATCAAGGTGCGCATCGGCCTGCACACCGGCACCCCGGTCCTGACCGAGGAGGGCTACGTCGGTGCCGACGTGCATCGTGCCGCGCGCATTGCCGCCGCCGGTCACGGCGGCCAGATCCTGGTCAGCGCGGCCACGGCTCAGTTGGTCGACGCCACCAGCCTGCGCGACCTGGGTGAGCACCGCCTCAAGGACCTGACCGCACCGGAGCGCATCTTCCAGGCCGATTCCGACGACCACCCGCCGCTCAAGACGCTGCACCAGACGAATCTGCCGGTGCCGGCCACGCCGTTCCTGGGCCGCGAAGGTGAGCTGGCCGATCTGGCCAAGCTGCTGACGCGCGACGAGATCCGTCTGGTGACCCTCACCGGCACGGGCGGCACCGGTAAGACGCGCCTGGCGCTGGCCGCCGCCGGCGCGGCTGCCGATGCCTTCCCGGGTGGCGTGTGGTGGGTGCCCCTCGCGCCGCTGCGCGACCCGGCGCTTGTGCTCGAGAGTGCGTCCGCCGCACTCGGTGCCAGCGGGGACCTGGGCGAGCACATTGGCGACAAGCGCCTGCTCCTGCTGCTTGACAACTTCGAGCACCTGACGGCCGCCGCCGCCGACCTGGCGCCGCTGCTGGCCGCCTGTCCCAACCTGACCCTGCTCGTCACCAGCCGCGAGCCGCTGCACCTGGCCGGCGAGAACGAATACGCCGTCAATCCGCTGCAGCGCACGGAGGCGGTCGAGCTGTTCCTGACCCGCGCCCAGGCCGCGCGCCGCGACTTCGTCGCCAACGGCGAGGTGGCCCAGATCTGCGAGCGGCTCGACGACCTGCCGCTCGCCATCGAGCTCGCAGCCGCCCGCGTCAAGGTGCTGAGCCCGAAGGCCCTGCTGGAGCGCCTCGAGCAGCGCCTGCCGCTCCTCGCCGGCGGCACCCGCGACGCCCCCGAGCGGCAGCGCACCCTGCGCGCCACGATCGAGTGGAGCCACGAGCTGCTGACCACCGACGAACAGCGCCTCTTCGCGCGCCTGGCGGTCTTCCGCGGCGGCTGCACCCTCGAGGCCGCCGAAGCCGTGGTCGATGCCGACCTCGACATGCTGCAGTCGCTGGTCGATAAGAGCCTTGTCCGCGTCCGACCCGACTCTGGGCGCTTCTGGATGCTCGAGACGATCCGCGAGTTCGCGACAGAGCAGCTCACCGCCTCCGGCGAGGCCGACGAGTTACGCCGCCGCCACGCCGAGTTCTTCCTGGCGTTGGCCGAAGAGGCTCATCCAGTGGTTGGCCGCGACCCCAGCACCTGGCTCCCTCCGCTCAACGCGGAACACGACAACATGCGCGCCGCCCTCGACAATCTCTTGCGAGCCGGCGAACACCTTGCCGGCACGCGCCTCGCGGGCGGACTGTGGCGATTCTGGACGATGTCCGGCTACCTGCGCGAGGGTGAGGCATACCTGTCGCAGACGCTGGCCGCGCATCATGCTCCCGATGCGGCCCGTTCGAGGGCGCTCAACGGCGCCACGGCAATCGCGCTCGAACGTGGCGACACCGCGGCCGGACGGCGACACGCGGAAGCGGCCCTCGCGATCGACGAGGCGATCGGGGATCCACCGGCGCTTGCCAACTCCCGTTTCCTGCTGGCACAGGTATCGGCGGCTGAGGGCGACTGGGCTACCGGTCGAGACCTGTTGGAGGAGAGCGTCCGAACCTTCACCGAGCTCGGAGACGACCACTACGTGATGCTCTCGACGCGGACACTCGCGTGGATGTACGACGAGCTCGGTGACAACCAGCGCTCCCGACAGCTGACCGACCAGAACTATCAGCGTGCCCGCGCTACCGGGAACAAACGGATGGAGGCGCGTTCCCAGGCCTCGCTGGCGGGTTTCGCCGTCAAGGAAGGCCGGGTGGCTGAGGGTCTCGCGATGTTCCAGGCGAGCCTTCGACTCGACTGGGAGGTCGGGGACCAGCAGGGGGCCCTGCTCGACCTCTACGATCTTGCCGAAGCCTGCGCCTTCGCCGACGACCATCAACGGGCCACGCGCCTGCTGGCGAGCGCTGAAGCCTGGCGAGACCGAACCGGTGCGGGCCTGGAGTCGTGGATCGACGCCATGAACACCCGCACCCTGTCTCGAATTCATGCCGACCTGCCGCGGGGCGACTTCGAGGACGCCTGGGCGGCCGGCTCCAGCATGTCCGTCGAGGAGGCCGTCGAGCTCGCGCTGTCGGCGCGCGCTCCCGGTGCGCCCCCGGACACCCCGGACACCCTGGACTAGTAGGGCGCCGATGCGCACCGATCTCCCCACCGCCCCTTGGGCACCTCTCCACACGCCGTCCACACCCGACCCCGAGTTCCCCACATTCCGTCCACACATGTCACACATGCGACACTCCCACCCACATCATCTGGTGGTGCCCCGCCCCCGCCACCACTAGATAGTGTGGTTTTGGCCTTGACTGGGGGTCGGACGCGTATTACAGTGAACGGCCTACGAAACACGGCGCACAGCCAGGCGCCGGACCGGTCTGGAGGGGCCCCGCGACACACGGAACCGAGGGATCCGTGTCCCCTTCCGAGCGGCCGAAGAGCAGCGACAGCAAGCAAGGGGACCCTGGACCAATGGCCCGCACCGCCACCGCTTCCGCCACCCCGACCGCAACGAAGCCCGCGAATGGTACGACCGCCCAGAACGGCAACGGCCACAAGCATGGAAACGGGAACGGGAAGGCGAAGCCGAGCAGTGGCTACCGCCAGCTCGGCGAGGGCGAGGGCGAAAAGGCGACGTGGCCGGGCCTGACGATCGAGCGGCGCTTCACGCGCGCCGACGTCCACCCGTACGACACCGTCGAGTGGGACCTGCGCGAGGCGGCGATCACGAACGAGCACGGCAAGACGGTCTTCGAGCAGAAGGACCTCGAGTTCCCGAAGAGCTGGTCCGCCCTGGCGACCAACGTGGTGGCCTCCAAGTACTTCCGCGGCCACCTCGGCACCCCCACACGGGAACGAAGCGTCAAGCAGATGATCGACCGCGTGGCGGACACGATCGCCGACTGGGGCATCAAGGACGCCTACTTCGCGACCGATGAGGACGCCGAGGCCTTCCGCAACGAGCTCAAGGACATCCTCCTCAAGCAGCGCGCCAGCTTCAACTCGCCCGTCTGGTTCAACGTGGGCATTGACGCCCACCCGCAGTGCAGCGCCTGCTTCATCAACTCCGTCGACGA
>CAZKFP010000215.1:0-11460 GCA_964552085.1 uncultured Steroidobacteraceae bacterium | reverse complement strand
GCGCCTGGATCGAGACGTCGAGGGCCGAGACCGCCTCGTCCGCGGCGATGAACTCGGGCTGCACGGCGAGCGCGCGAGCGATCCCGGCGCGCTGGCGCTGGCCGCCGCTGAACTCGTGCGGGTAGCGGTTGATCGCGTTCTGCGGCAGCCCGACGATCTCGACGAGCTGGCGCGCGCGCTTCATCGCCTCGTCGCCGCGCGCGAGGCCGTGGACGCGCAGCGGCTCGGAGAGCATCGAGCCGATCGTCATGCGCGGGTTGAGCGACGCGTACGGGTCCTGGAAGATCATCTGCATCCGGCGTCGCATCAGACGGAGCTCGTTCCCCTTGAGGTGGGTCATGTCGGTGCCGTCGAAGTGGATCGAGCCGTCGGTCGCGTCGACGAGCCGGATGACAGCCCGCGCGAACGTCGACTTGCCACAGCCGGACTCCCCGACCAGGCCGAGCGTCTCGCCGCGGTGCACGTCGAGCGAGACGCCATCGACGGCCCGGACCGCCCCGACGCGGCGCTCGATGATGATCCCCTCGGTGATCGGGAAGTGGACACGCAGGTTGTCGGTGCGCAGCAGTGGCGTGCCGGTCATGGCCGCCGCGTCCGTCGCCCTCGGAGCCTCCACGCTCACGACGCCGCCTCCGCCTCGAAGCCGGACGGCACGAGCCGCTCGCCGTCGGCCGGGTTCCAGCACGCCACGAGGTGCCCGTCCGCCGCGGAGGGCGCCTGCTCAAGCGGCGGCATCTCCTCGCGGCATCGGTCGAGGACGTTGAAGCAGCGGTCGGCGAACGGGCATCCGCGGATCTCGCGCGAGAGGTCGGGCGGCGCGCCCTGGATCGGCACGAGCTCGCCGCGCCCCTGCTCGTCGAGGCGCGGGATGGATCGCAGCAGGCCGACCGTGTACGGGTGGCGCGGGCGGCCGTAGAGCTCATCGGTGTCCGCGCGCTCGACGATGTGGCCGGCGTACATGACGTTGATGCGCTGGGCCATCCCGGCGAAGACGCGGAGGTGGTGGGTGATGAGAATGAGCGCCGTCCCGCGCTCGGTGACCGCCGTCCGCATGAGGTCGAGGATCTGCGCCTGGATCGTCACGTCGAGCGCCGTCGTCGGCTCGTCGGCGATGAGGAGCTGCGGGTCGCACGCGATCGCCATGGCGATCATGACGCGCTGGCGCATCCCCCCGCTGAACTGGTGCGGATAGTCGTTGAGCCGCTTCCGCGCGGCGGGGATCCCGACGAGCTCGAGCAGCTCGACCGCGCGATCGATCGCGCCGCGTCGCTTCAACTGGCGGTGCGTCTCGAGGACCTCGGTCAGCTGGAGCTCGATGGGCAGGACGGGGTTGAGCGAGGTCATCGGGTCCTGGAAGATCATCGCCAGGCGGTCGCCGCGGATGCGGCGCATCTCCTCGTCGCTCAGCTCGAGCAGGTCCTGGCCTTCGAAGACGACCGTGCCGCTCCGGACGCGCGCGGCAGGTTTCGGCAGGAGGCGCATGATCGCGAGGGAGCTGACGCTCTTGCCGCAGCCCGACTCGCCGACGATCCCGAGCGTCTCGCCGGGTGCCAGGTCGTAGCTGATGCCGTTCACGGCGTGGACGACGCGATCGCCGGAGCCGAACGTGACCTCGAGGTCACGGACGCTGAGCAGCGCGGCCGAGTCATCGTCGCGCGCGAGATCGTCGAGGAGGGCGCTGCGCGTCATCGCCGCAGCCTCGGGTCGAGCGCCTCGCGCATCCCGTCGCCGAGCAGGTTGAAGCCGAGCACGGCGAGCACGATCGCGATGCCGGGGAAGAAGGCGAGGTGGACCGCATCGGTCAGGTAGCGGTACGTGTCGGACAGCATCGATCCCCACTCCGGGATGCGCGGGTCGGGCGGGCCGAGGCCGAGGAAGCCGAGCGCCGCGGCGTCGACGACGGCGGTGGCGAGCGCCAGCGTGGCCTGCACGATGAGCGGGCCGATGGCGTTCGGCAGCATGTGGCGCAGGAGCAGCGTCGGGCCGCCGACGCCGACCGACTTCGCGGCGATGACGTAGTCCGCGTCGCGCAGCGCGAGCAGGCTGCCGCGCAGGATGCGCGCGAAGATCGGCACGTTGACGATCGCGATCGCGATCGCGATCTGTACGACGCCGCGTCCCAGCCACGAGACGACCGCGATGGCGAGCAGGAGGCCCGGGATGCTGAGCATGATGTCGACGCCGCGCATGATCGTGGCGTCGATCCAGCCGCGGAAGTAGCCGGCGATCGCGCCGAGGGTCGCGCCGACGGTGACGCCGAGCGTTACCGACATGACGGCGATGCCGAGCGTCAGGCGCGAGCCGAAGACGATCCGGCTGAAGACGTCCTGGCCCTGGACGTTCGTGCCGAAGAAGTGATCCCAGCTCGGCGGCAGGTAGCTGTCGGCGAGGTTGCCGCGGGTCGGGTCGAACGGCGCGATGAACGGCGCGAAGATGGCCATCAGCACGAAGAACGTGATGATCGCGCCACCGACGATCGCGGCCGGGCTTCGACGCATGCGCTGGAAGGCATCGCCCCAGAGCCCGATCGAGCGCTCCTGCTGCTCGGCCGGGCGCGCGACTGCGGCGCCGGTCATCGTCCGGCCCTCACGAGTGCCGGATCCGCGGGTTGAGGAACCCGTAGCTGATGTCGACGACGAGGTTCACGAGCACGAAGATAAGCGCGAGCATGAGCACCCCGCTCTGGATGATCTGGTAGTCGCGGGCGGTCACGGCATCGTAGATCCAGCGCCCGACGCCGCCCCACGTGAAGATCGTCTCGGTCAGGATCGCCCCGCCGAGAAGAAGGCCTGTCTGGAGGCCGATGACGGTCACGACCGGCAGAAGCGCGTTGCGCAGGATGTGACGCCCGTCCACGACGCTCTCGCGCAGGCCCTTGGCATGCGCGGTTCGAACGTAGTCCTCGTTCAGGACGTCGACGACGCTGGCGCGCGTGATCCGCATGATGACCGCCAGAGGGATCGTGCCGAGCGCGAGCGCCGGCAGAACGAGATGGCGAAGCGCATCGATGACTCCGCCCGGCTCACCGGCCAGGAGCGCGTCGACCGTCATGAAGTTCGTGACGCGCGGGATGTAGTAGTCGACGAGGTCGATCCGACCCGAGTCGGGCAGGATCGGAAACTGGATCGCGAACAACCACTTGAGCATCAGTCCGAGGAAAAAGATCGGGATGCTGATGCCGATGAGCGAGACGACCGTGCCGGCCGAGTCGACCCAGGTGCCGCGCCGCTTGGCGGTGTACATCCCGAGGGGGATGCCGACGGCAATCGCGAAGAGGATCGCCGCGACCGACAGCTCGATCGTCGCGGGGAAGCGCTGCAGAAAGTCGTCAACCACGTCGCGGTTCGTGATGAAGCTGCGACCGAGATCGCCCTGCAGCAGGCCGCCCATGTACTGGAGATACTGCTCGTGCAGCGGCCGATCGAGGCCGAGCGCCTCCCGCACGATCGCCATGTTTTCGGGGGTCGCCCGCTCGCCGAGGATCGTCGTGGCGGGGTCGCCGGGCAGCAGACGGGTGAACACGAAGATCAGGAGCGTCAGCCCGAGCAGAATCGGGATGAGCAGCAGCAGCCGTCGGATGATGAACTTCGTCATCGGTGCTCCTGGTCAGTGCGAGGAAGAGGGAGAGCCCCGGCCCTCGGCCGGGGCTCTCCCTGGTGCGTGGTGTCCGGTCTGCGGCTACTCGCCGGAGAGCCAGACGTCGATGAAGCTCTCCGAGCCGGTCGGGTTCGCCACGTAGCCCTGGACCTCTTCGGTCAGAGCGATCGCGGTGTCACCGTGGACCAGGGTCACGAAGCAGACCTCGTTGTGCACGAGCTGGGCGACCTCGCTCCAGGCGGCGCCACGGGCCTCCTCCTCAAGCGTGGCCTCGGCCTCGTCGATCGCGGCCTCCAGGCCCTCGACGTCACAGCCGAACTGTGCCGCCGGCTCGCCCTGGGCATAACCGAAGTGGACGCCGTACCAGTTGGACGGGTCGTCGTAGTCTCCGGTCCAGCCGAGGAAGTGGAGGTCGTACTCGCCGTTCTGGGCCGCCGGGATGTACTCGGTGCCCCAGATAGCGCTGCCGGTCTCAACCGTGAAGCCGGCATCCTCGAGCATCGTCGTCACCGCCTCATGCAGACCACGCGGGTCCGGCATGTAGGGGCGCGTGACCTCGGTCGGATACCAGAAGTTCACGGTCGGGGGATTGTCCGCCCCGAAGCCGGCATCCTCGAGCAGCGTCTGGGCCGCTCCCGAATCGAACTCGTAGACCTCCGCACCCTCGCCGACACTGTCGAACCAACCGCTCGTCGGCGGGAGGAAGATGTCGGCTGGGCTGCCACCACCACCGTAAAACGCCTCGATGAGCGCCTCACGGTCGATCGCGTGCGCGACCGCCTGGCGAACGGCCAGGGTCTGGAGCGGTGAATCGTCGGTCGCCGTCGGGTTCACGCCCAGGTAGAGCGTGTTGTACGACGATCGGTTGACGAGATAGAACCCGTCGACGCCGTCGACCGCCGAGCGGTCGCCGGGGGCAATCAGGTCGAAGCCCTGGATGCTCCCGCCCTGGAGCGCCTGGAGGCGTGCCGCCGGATCCGAAATCGGGCGGATGATCAGCCGATCCAGATACGCCGTGTGCTCGCCGTGATAGTCCTCGTTGCGGGCCAGGACCGCGCTGTCATCGGGGATGTACTCCTCCATGACGAACGGGCCGGTGCCGCCCTGGACGGTCTCGGTGCCGAGCGTGCTCTCGGTCGGGTCATCGGCGTTGGTCGCCTCGAGGACGGCCGGACTGACGATGCTGAACGGCGTCAGCGCGATGCCGTACAGGAACGTCGGGCTGGGATCGCGAAGCGTGATCGTGACGGTGAACTCATCGGTCGCCTCGACGCTCTCGATCAGGTTGTCGGCGCCGAAGCCGTCCATGACCGCGCCGTAGTAATAGGCGTTGCCCTGGAACTCCTCGGCGAAGTTCTGCCAGCGGTCGAAGTTGGCCTTCACCGCCTCGGCGTTGAACGGGGTGCCGTCGTGGAACGTCACGCCTTCCTTCAGGGTGAAGACGTACTCGGTGCCCTCGGGCTCACCGGTCCATGACTCGGCAAGGACTCCCTCGAGCTCGTCCACCGTACCGGGGACGAGGTCCACGAGCGGCTCGTAAATCTGCTGCAGAATTCGGAACGACTCACCGTCGCTGGTGAGCGCCGGGTCCAGGCTGGCGGCGAGCGCCGCTCCGCCGAAGACCAGCGTGCCTCCACTCTGCGGCTCTCCATCCATACCGCCGTCATCCGTGGGCTCTGGGTCCCCGGACTCGGCAGGGGGTGGGTCTGACTCTTCGGCCGGCTGGCTGGTGCCCTGCTGCCCGCAGGCAACAAGCACGAGCGCCAGGACGGCGAAGACGGAGATCCATCTCCAAGTGCGCATCCATGCTCCTCCAAAAAAAACGATTGGTGCTTCAACGCGGACCACCGCCACCGGGGGTCCGGGGCTGATCCTCAAATGGTGCGCTAGTCTGGCACACTCCTGCGAATTCAGGAAGGCTGGCCAGCTTCGCTGTCGATAAGCTCCGGCGGATTGCCCTCCCTCTCGATCGCCGCCGGGCTGCGGATCGGCCCGGGGTCGTGGGTCTGCAGTGGCCGGATGACGAGCCGCAGCTCGGTCGTCGGGGCCGGCTCGCTGACCTCGGTCTCCGCGGTCCGGACGGGCGGCTGGACCCGTACGGCGAACGTCAGTACCGCCTCCGGATCGGGCTGTTCGACGGCGCCGTCGGAGCTCCCCCAGGTGCGAGTGAGGTACGCGAGCGACGAGCGCTCGACGGGTAGACGCGGCACCTGCTGCAGGCTCGTCCCCTCCGGGACAGCCGCGGCGGCATCGTTCGTGGATGGCGCGCCGACCGGCACGATCTCCATGTTCAGCGCGAGAACGAGCGCCAGGCCGGGGGCCGCCATGGCGGTCGCCCAGCGAACGCGCCCGACGAGCCCCGCCGACCACGCCCAGACGCGCACGACGGCGGCCGGCTCGGGCGTCTGCGCGCGCGCAAGGATCCCCTCCCAGGCCGTCGGCGAGGGGCTGGCGTTCTCGATGCGCCGCGCCAGGGCGAACCGCAGCTGCTCGACCATGGCGCGGTCGTATCCGACCTCGTCCCGGCAGCCACGGCATCCGGCGAGGTGGTCGAGATGCGGCTGCGAGCTCGGGCCGAACTCGCCGAAGCGGGCCAGCCACAGGAGCTCGCGGCAGATGCGACGGCACCTCATCGCGTCGTCACCCGGACGCTGGCCGGGGTCCCGACCGGCACGCGGCGCTCGACCGGCAGCTGAGTGCGAAGCGCCTTGAGCGCATAGTGCAGCCGCGACTTCATCGTGCCCACGTTGCAGTTCGCGATCTCGGAGGCCTCGGCCAATGAGTACCCGTGCAGGTAGTAGAGGATGATCGCCGTCTGCTGCTTCGGCGGCAGGGCGTCGATTCCGCGCTGCAGGACGTCGAGCACCTCGCGCGACTCCACGACCTGGTCGGGGCGGGCCGCCATGTCGACGACGAGGTTCGTGATGAGGCTCGTGATCGGCTCCGCGAGCCCCTTGCGCCGGCTGACCCGGCTGTAGCACAGGTTAATCGTGACGCGCTGCAGCCACGGCAGCGGGGATCGTGCCGGGTCCAGCCGCTCACGCACGCGGTACGCCTTGACGAAGCAGTCCTGGAGGACCTCCTCGGCGAGGAACGGGTCGCGCGTGATCGCAAGCGCGGTGGCGTACACCGGTCGCTTGTAGCGGTTGAAGAACTCTTCGAACGCATCCAGGTCACCGCCCTGCATACGCCTGACGAGGTCGTCGGACTCTCTCGCTTCCACTGGCACCTGAGCCGCTCGATCGTCGATGGGGTTTGTCATAGTACGCCGCGCGGTCCAGATTCGTTCAGTCCCATGCGGGTGAATACGCGGGTCGTTGCGCCCGTGGCGGGCGCTCTCGACGCGGCACGAGCGTCAGGCCGTGGGCGCCTTGGGAGTCGGCGAGGCGGGCGGCGCGTCGGGCGTATCGGTCTCGCCGGCGAACGCGTGGCGCAGGTCGGGGCGGCGCGCCGCGGCGGCCTCGTCCAGCCGTCCGACGGGCGTCGTGAGGGGCGCACGCTTCACGGCCTCCGGATCGCTGGCCGCCTGCTCGGCGATCTGGCGCATGACGCCGACGAAGTAATCGAGCGTCTCGAGGCTTTCCGTCTCGGTCGGCTCGACCATGAGCGCCTCATCGACGATGAGCGGGAAGTAGATCGTGGGCGGGTGGATGCCGTGGTCGAGGATGGCCTTGGCGATGTCGAGCGTCGTCACGCCGTGCTCGCGCTTCTGGCGGCGGCCGCTGAAGACGACCTCGTGCTTGGTGAGCCGGTCGTACGGCAGGTCGTACACGTCGTTGAGCCGGATGCGCAGGTAGTTCGCGGCGAGCACCGCGTCCTCGCTGATCGTGCGCAGCCCGCTGTCGCCGTTCGAGCGGATGTACGTGTACGCCCGCACGAACATGCCGAAGTTGCCGTAGCAGCTGCGCACCTTGCCGATGCTTCGCGGACGATCGTCGTCGAGCGCGAAGCGCGCCCCCGGCGTCGAGCGACCGGCGCGGGCATTGGCGCGGACCTCGGCCGCGTCACCCGCGACGAGCGTCGGGATCGGTGCCGGCAGGAAAGGCTCGAGGCGCTCGCTGACGCCGATCGGCCCCGCACCGGGGCCGCCGCCGCCATGTGGCGTGCTGAACGTCTTGTGCAGGTTGAAGTGCATGATGTCGAAGCCCGCCTCGCCGGGCCGGAAGCGGCCCAGGATCGCGTTGAGGTTCGCGCCGTCCATGTAGGCGACGGCGCCGGCCTCCTTGACCGAGGCGACGACCTGGTCGATCTGGTCCTCGAAGATCCCGAGCGTCGAGGGGTTCGTGATCATGAGCGCCGCCACGTCGGGCCCGAGCGCGTCGCGCAGGGCCTCCAGGTCGATGCCGCCGCGACGGTTCGAGCGGATCGTCACCGCCTCGTAGCCGACCATCGTCGCCGTCGCCGGGTTCGTGCCGTGCGCCGAGTCGGGCACGAGGACCTTCGTGCGCTGCTCGCCCTCACCAGCCGCTCGATGGAAGGCGCGGGTCATGAGCATGCCGGTCAGCTCGCCGTGCGCTCCGGCCGCCGGCTGCAGGCTGACCGCCGGGAAGCCGCTGATCTCCTTGAGGAGCTCGGCGAGGAGCCACATCAGCTCCAGGCTGCCCTGGCTCAGGCCCTCGGGATCGAGTGGGTGCGACTCGGCGAGTCCCGGTAGGCGCGCCGCCCACTCGTTGACCTTCGGGTTGTACTTCATCGTGCACGAGCCGAGCGGATAGAAGTTCAGGTCGATCGCCTGGTTCAGGTGCGCCAGTCGATTGAAGTGGCGAAGCAGGTCGAGCTCGCTCACCTCCGGCAGCCTGGGCGCGGCCGAGCGCAGGACCGATGCGGGCAGGTCGGGCTGGGTGGAGGCGCGCTCCCGCGCGTGCTCGCTCGGCGACGGGAAGCGGACCGCGCGCCGCTCGGCCCGAGATCGGTCGAAGATGAGCGGCTCGACGACCCGCAGGTCGTCACCACCGGCCGCGCCCGAGAACGCCGCGCCACGACCCGAGGCGTCGGAGCGCGGCGCCTCGACGACGCTCACCTCGTCTCCTCCAGCGCGCTCACGAGGCGCGCGATGTCGTCGTCGGTCGTCAGCTCGGTGGCGGCAAGGAGCAGCGTGTCACGCAGCGCCGGCTCGTCCCGCTCGGGCAGGTAGCCGGCGACGATCCCCCGCTCCGCCAGGGCCGCATGGCGCCGAGCGGCGTTCGGGACGCGCATCGTGACCTCCGCGAAGTACGGACCGTCGAAGCGGCGGTCGGCGAGCCCGGCCTGCTCGAGGGCGGCAACGAGGTGCCGCGCCTGGATCGTCGAGAGCTCGGCGACCTCCCGCAGGCCAGCCGGACCGACGGCGCACAGGTACGTGGTCGCGGCGAGCGCCATAAGCGCCTGGTTCGTGCAGATGTTGCTCGCCGCCTTCTCGCGGCGGATGTGCTGCTCGCGCGCCTGGAGGGTGAGGACGTAGCCACGGCGCCCCTCGCGGTCGCGGGTCGCCCCGACAAGCCGGCCGGGCATCTGGCGCACCGATGCCATCCGCGCCGCCATGAGGCCGACGTACGGACCTCCGAAGCTGGCCGGGATGCCGAGCGGCTGGCCCTCGGCGGCGACGATGTCGGCACCGCAGTCGCCCGGCGCGTCGAGGATGGCGAGCGAGGTCGGCTCGACGACGGCGACGAGCTGCGCCCCGACGGCGTGGGCGGACTCGGCGAGCTCGCGCATCGGCTCGACCTGGCCGTAGAAGTTCGGCTGCGCGGCGACGAGGCAGGCGACGTCGTCTCCGAGGGCGGCCTCGGCGGCCGAGACGCCGGTCGTGCCGCTGCCGCCGTCGTCCAGGTCGATCGGCACGGTGACGACCTCGATCCCCGGCCCCGAGCAGTACGTCTCGAGGACGCGACGGTGGTCGGGATTGACGCCGGCCGACACGG
Source organism: uncultured Steroidobacteraceae bacterium (assembly GCA_964552085.1). Classification (GTDB taxonomy): domain Bacteria; phylum Chloroflexota; class Limnocylindria; order QHBO01; family QHBO01; genus JACDBZ01. The sequence goes on along the minus strand of CAZKFP010000215.1, from coordinate 1,963 downwards.
CGACGCGCGAGCGCCGCGTGAGCCGGCACGCCATGAGCGCCGCCTCCGCCATCGCCGTCGCTCCGTCGTAGTGCGACGCGGTCGCAACCTCCATGCCGGTCAGCTCGCAGATGAGCGACTGGAACTCGTAGATGCTCTGGAGCGTGCCCTGGCTCACCTCGGGCTGGTACGGGGTGTACGACGTGGCGAACTCGGGACGGCCGATCACCTCGCCCACGACCGAGGGGATGAGGTGGCGGTAGACGCCGGCGCCGAGGAAGCTGACTTCCGGGATCCGGTTGCGCCCGGCGAGGCGCGCGAGCTCCGCGCGGACCTCCTGCTCGGCAAGCGGCGGCGGGACGTCCCAGCCGGAGGCGCGGACCGATGCGGGGATGTCGGCGAAGAGATCCTCGACCGACTCGACGCCGACGGCGGCGAGCATTCGCTCGCGGTCGGCATCCGTGTGCGGCGAGTACGTCATCGGCTCCGACGCGCTCAGGCGGTCTCGGCGGCGTAGCCTGCCGCGTCGAGCAGGGCGGCGAGCTCGGACCTGTCGCCCAGCTCGACCTTCGCGATCCAGCCCTCGCCGAAGGGATCGGAGTTCATGAGCTCCGGCGCGTCGCGCAGGGCCTCGTTGACCTCGATGACTTCGCCGGAGATGGGCGCGTAGAGATCGCTCACCGCCTTCACGCTCTCGACGACGCCGAACGTCCCGAACTGGGTCAGCGTGGCACCGACCTCGGGCAGCTCGACGAAGACGATGTCGCCCAGCTCATCGGCGGCAAAGCTCGTGATGCCGATCGTGGCCCGGCCGTCCACCACGCGCACCCACTCGTGCTCGCGGGAGTAGGCGAGGTCGTCGGGATGGGACATCGGCGGGTCGATCCTCCTTGAGCGAGGGCGCCGGGGCTCAATCGCGCGGGCGCCGGTAGAACGGCAACTGTACCTGCTCGGCTCGCTGGGGGCGGTCGCGGACGACGACCTCGAAGGCGACGTCGGCCCCCGCCAGCTCGGCGGGCACGAGCGCCATCGCGATCTTCGTGCCGAGCGTCGGCGAGAGGGTGCCGCTCGTCACGTGGCCGGCGGCGACGCCGTCGGCACGCACCTCGTAGCCGGCGCGCGGGATGGCATTGTCGATCATCTGCAGACCGATGAGCTTCCGGGCCGGCCCGTCCCGTTGGACCGCCTGCAGCGCCGAACGGCCGATGAACTCCCCCTTGTCGAGCTTCACGACCCGACCGAGGTTCGCCTCGAACGGATTCGTGTCCAGTCCGAGCTCGTTGCCGTAGAGCGGCATGCCCGCCTCGAGGCGCAGCGTGTCGCGGGCGCCGAGCCCGCACGGCCGCAGCCCGTGCGCCGAGCCGGCCGCCGTGACGGCCTCCCACAGCTCACGTGCATCGGACGCGTCGCAGAAGAGCTCGAAGCCATCCTCCCCGGTGTAGCCGGTGCGGGCCACGACGCACTCGATCCCGGCCACGCTGCCCTCGGCCGAGCGGTAGTTCCCGATCTCGTCCAGGTCGAGGACGGTGAGGGGGGCGAGGATGGCGGCGGCGGCCGGACCCTGCGGCGCGACGAGGCTGATCGCCTCGCTGCGGTCGGTGATCTCGGCGCCGAAGTCCCCCTTCGCGAGGAGCGCGGTGAGCTGCTCGACGACCGCGGAGCGGTTCGACGCGTTGCACACGATCCAGTACCGATGGTCACCGAGGCGATAGACGATGAGGTCGTCGATGATCCCGCCGTCCTCCTGGCAGAGCATCGAGTACTGCGCCTGGCCGATCTCGAGCGCGCCGGGGTCGCTGACCAGCGCGTAGCGCAGAAAGGCCACCGCCTCTTCGCCGGTCACCTCGATCTCCCCCATGTGCGACAGGTCGAAGATGCCGACCGCGCTGCGCACCGTTCGGTGCTCCTCGATGATCGAACGGTACTGGACCGGCATCTCATGGCCGGCGAATGGCACCATCCGCGCGCCCAGCTCGACGTGCAG
>CAZKFP010000214.1:0-2809 GCA_964552085.1 uncultured Steroidobacteraceae bacterium | reverse complement strand
CACGATCGGCGACACCTGGAGCCGGTTCGGGCTCGCGTTCTACCTCTACGCCCTGCTCTTCGTGGCCTTCGACGTCGAGATCATCTTCGTCTACCTGTGGGCGATCACGGTCCGGGAGATCGAGTTCCAGGGGATCGTCCTCATCGGCATCTTCCTTGCGATCCTCATGTTCGGCGAGCTGTACGCATGGAAGAAGGGTGACCTCCGATGGCAGTAGAGCGACCGGCGACGAATCTCTCGCAGACGACCTCCGAGGCAGGCACGGACCCGATCATCATTCCCGACGCCGCCCGCAGCGACGAGCTGCTCCAGCCATTCGGCATGGAGGAGCACCCACAGAGCGGCTTCCATGGCCTCCTCGAGGTCATCCCGACGAAGGCCGACTACGTCCTGGACCTCATCCGCGCCAACTCGCTCTGGCCGCTCCTCTCGGGGCTCTCCTGCTGCGCGATCGAGATGATGAGCACGGCGACAAGCGTGAACGACATCGACCGATTCGGCATGTTCCCGTTCCGCGCCAGCCCGCGCCAGGCGGACGTGCTCATCGTCGCGGGCACCCTGACGACGAAGATGGCCGGCCCGCTCGTTCGCCTCTGGGAGCAGATGCCCGAGCCGAAGTGGTGCGTGGCGATGGGGACCTGCACGACCTCGGGCGGTCGGTTCAAGCGCTCGTACAGCGTCGTCCAGGGCGTCGACCGGGTGATGCCGGTCGATGTCTACGTGCCCGGCTGCCCGCCCCGGCCGGAGGGTCTCATCTACGGCATGATGAAGCTCCATGAGCTCGTGAAGCAGCGGCGAGGCGAGTGGCGCACGTACGTCGACCGCGGGCCGCAGCGCACGCGATGGGAAGGAGACGTTCGCTGACCGCACCCGCAGCCGCCGGGTCGCTCGTGCGCCTGCTCACCGAGCGCCTCGGCGCTGACCTGCGAGACCTCTGGACCGACGAGGACACGGTCGAGTTCGCGATCGACGGCGACCGCAACGTCGAGGTCCTGACCCTCCTGCGCGACGACGAGGAGCTCGCCTTCTTCATGCTCGCCGACGAGGCGGCCGTGGACTACGGCGTCGACGCCCACTTCGAGGTCGTCTACCACCTCTTCAGCTGGAAGCACCCGGCCTGGCTTCGGGTCCGCGCCAGGGTCGACCGCTCCGACCCGCGGATCCCGACCGTCACGCACCTGTGGGAGGGCGCGACCTTCCACGAGCGCGAGATGTACGACATGATGGGGATCGTCTTCACCGGCAACCGCGACCTGCGCCGCATCTACATGTCGCCCGACTACCGCTCCTTCCCCCAGCGCCGCGACTTCGTCCTGCCCGATGACGCGGCCGACTCGCCGGCCCATGGCGTGAACCCACTGGAGCGCCCGGAGACATGGGACCTGTCGCGCTTCCGCGACGCCCCGGCGGTCACCTTCCCGCCGTCGTCCGAACGGGACGACGCGCCGGCGGAGGGCGTCACCGGTGGCGAGACCCTGGCCGACAAGAGCCGGCCCCGATGACGAAGACCGATCCCGAGGTCCGGATTCCCGACCCGATCGAGCTCGACCGGCTCGAGGAGGACCGCCTGCGCGGCGTCGCCGGGCTCGCGCCGCTGCACGCCGGTGGCGGCGAGTACGCCGGCTTCGACCAGGTCGGGATCCCCGATCGCCCGCCGCAGACCGAGCGCGAGCGGGAGGTGTACTCGCTCGACGAGGGCGAGATGCTCATCAACATGGGCCCGCAGCACCCATCGACGCACGGCGTCATGCGGCTCGTCGTGAAGGTGCGCGGCGAGATCGTCGTCGACATCGACCCCGTGCTCGGCTACCTGCACCGCGGGATCGAGAAGCTGTGCGAGAACGCCACGTACACGACCGTGCTCACGTACGTCGACCCCATGGACTACCTCTCGACGATGCACAACGAGCACGCCCCCGCGATCGCGTTCGAGAAGCTGTACGGCATCCGGCCCCCGCGCCGGGCGGAGTACATCCGCGCGCTCGTCGTCGAGCTGAACCGCGTCTTCAGCCACGGCCTGATGATGGGCTTCCTGGCGCTCGACATGGGTGGGCTGACCCCGATCCTGTACGCCTTCATCAACCGCGACGAGATCGTCGACATGCTCAGCGCGATCAGCGGCCAGCGCATGCTCTTCAACTTCTTCCGTGTCGGCGGCGTGAACTTCGACATGAACGACGAGTTCCTCTCGCGCCTCGGCACCTGGCGCAGCCACGTGCTGACGAACATCGAGATGAACGAGCACATGATCACCGACAACGAGATCTTCCGATCGCGCACGATCGGCATGGGCACGCTGTCGGGCGCCGATGCCATCAGCCTCGGCGTGACGGGCCCGAACCTGCGCGCGTCGGGCGTGCCGTTCGACGTCCGCAAGGCGCATCCGTACTCGATCTACAACGAGCTCGAGTTCGACGTCATCACGCAGCAGGGCGGCGACTCGTACGCCCGCTACCTGCAGCGGATCGCCGAGATCAAGCAGAGCATCCACCTCATCGACCAGATCATCGAGAAGATGCCGCACGGGCCGGTCCAGGCCCAGGTGCCACGCATCATCCGGCCCCGCCCGGGGCGCGCGTACGCCGCGGTGGAGTCGCCGCGCGGGCTGTACAGCGTGTACTCGATCAGCGACGGTGGCCCGACGCCGTATCGGTTCAGGATGCGTGACCCCAGTTTCATCAGCCTGCAGGCGATGCCGAAGCTCATGCCCGGTCGCCTCGTGGCCGATACGATGGCGATCATGGCCAGCCTCGACCCCGTCATGGGCGGTGTGGACAAGTAGATGGACTTCGAGCTGCTCCTCGGCATC
>CAZKFP010000213.1:0-4700 GCA_964552085.1 uncultured Steroidobacteraceae bacterium | reverse complement strand
GCCGGTTGCGCGGCGGGCGAGGCGTCACCCGTGCCGTCGGTCTCGGTCGCTCCCTCCGAGACTCCGGTGCAGGCCACCGAGCGGCCGCCGGCCTCCTCGGCGCCCGTGGTGGCCACCTCGTCACCCTCGCCGCGACCGCTGACCTTCGAGGTCGACACGTTCCCGGTGACCCCCGGAAGCCGCCCGCACGACGTGGCGCCCGCCGCGGATGGCGGGATCTGGTACACGGGGCAGGGCAACGGGACCCTCGGCTGGCTCGATCCCGCCACAGGCGAGCTTCGCGACATCCCGCTCGGTGCCGGATCCATGCCGCACGGCGTCATCACCGGACCGGACGACGCGGCCTGGGTGACCGACGGCGGACTGAACGCCATCGTCCGGGTCGACGGCGAGACCGATGCCGTCACCATGTACCCGATCGCCGGCGCGAAGCTCAGCCTGAATACCGCGACCTTCGACGCCGACGACATCCTGTGGTTCACCGCGCAGAACGGCGCGTACGGCAGCCTGGACCCCGAGAGCGGCGAGCTGACCGTGCATGCCGCGCCGCCGGGGCCGTACGGGATCGCGGCGACCGCCGAGGGGGACGTGTACTTCAGCTCGCTCGCCGGCAGTTACCTCGGCGCGATCGACCGCGCGACGGGCGAGGCGACGGCCATCCCGACGCCGACGCCCGGCGGCGGAGCCAGGCGCGTCTGGCCCGATTCGAGCGGACGCCTGTGGGTGACGCAATGGTTCGCCGGCTCGATCGCCGTCTACGACCCTGCCGACGAGCGCTGGACGGAGTGGCCGCTGCCGACCGCCGCCGCGATGCCGTACGCGGTGTACGTCGACGAGCGCGACGCGGTGTGGGTGACCGACTTCGGCTCGAACGCCCTCCTGCGCCTCGATCCCGCGACCGAGACGTGGCTCACGTTCCCGCATGATTCGCAGCCGGCCAACGTGCGACAGCTCCTCGGCCGGCCGGGCGAGGTCTGGGGCGCAGAGTCGGCCGCGGACCAGCTCGTCGTCGTGCGCACCGAGGGCTGAACGCGGACTAGCCGCTCCTCGGACGGCCGGTCGGCGCGCCGCTCGAAACCGCGCCCGTACCAGAATGCACAGCGATGGGCGCAGCCCACGTACGGGTTGAGGCTTAGCGGAATCCCATCCGGTTTGAGTGCCGCGCGACTGGGCTCCGCGCGGTAGACGGCTCGCATCGAGGCAGGACAGAACAGATGCTCGATTCTCGGCATCGGTTGACAGGCGCCGGGGCGGCGCCGAGCATCGCCCAGCGATGATCGGCTCCGTTCGCTTCGCACGGCCGCACCGGACGCTCGTGCCCGCGGGCCTGGCGCTCCTGCTCGCCCTCGCCCTCGCCGGCGCGGTGGACGGCGACCACGGGGGACGGGAGATCGGCTCCCTCTTCTCGTGCGACCGGCCCGTGAACCCGCCGCGCTGCACGAGCGTGGCCGACAACAGACGCCATCTCGTCCATCTCGACGAGAGCCTGACCGAGGCCCTCGCGTCGTCGGTCCGCGACTCGATGGCCGAGGACTACGCCGCCACCGGCCTGACCATGGTCGAGGACGAACGTCGGACACGGATGACGGACGTCGTCGTCTTCTCGCAGGACTATGGCGACAACGGCGCGGCCGGATGGGTCTTCTGCCCGCGGAGCGCCCCGCAGGGGATCAACCGCAACGGGGACCGATGGTGCCGCCAGCAGGAGCTGCACCTGAACCTCGACGCGCGCTACGCCGCCTTCTTCGCCGATGACGCGAGCCGCGACCACATCGCCTGCCACGAGCTCGGCCACACGGTGGGCCTGCGGCACTGGGGGAACCCGCCCCAGACGTCGGGCTCCGAGGTCGGCGCGACGTGCATGAACGCGAACACGCCGGACGGCCCGACCTCACTCCACCAGTTCGACATCGACCACCTCGCGGCCTACTCATACCGCCGGGCGCCGCCCCCGAGGCACCGGCTCCTCGCGGCACCGGCCGACGGTGGGCAACCGCGACTCGTGCCGTGGGGCGCCGAGCTGCAGGCGACCGAGATCGAAGCCCACGCCTCGCTGGACGAGCTGGCGTCCTCGGCCGACGCGGTCGTCCGCGGCCGCATCGTCTCCGTCGCGCCGGGCCGGGCCTTCGGCGATCCCGCCGGCCCGCGGCTCCACTACGCGGCAGTGACGCTGCGCGTCGACGAGCTCCTCGCCGGCTCGCTCGCGCCGCGGCACGCGGCGGCACTGACGCTCGAGATCCCGCTCTTCGACGGCCCGGCGTCGATCGCCGACCTGCCGGACTGGGGCGATGGCGTCTTCTTCGTGCGCAGCAAGGCGGCGTCGGCTCGCGAGGCCGGGATGTCGCTCGAGCGCCAGGCCGAGGAGGCCGCCTTCTACCGGCTCGTGACGTTCGGCGGGCTCGTCGTCGACGACGAGGGGGTCGCCGCCACCGATCCGGGTGCACCGCTCCTGGCGGACCTGGCCGGAATGCCCTTCGACGAGGCGGTCGAGCGCGTGCGCGAGGCGGCCAGTCGGTAGTCCTTCCGCAGTCCGCCCGCAGGGGCGGGACGTATGCTTCGCCCGAGTTCGACAACGGAGGGATCGGTGCACATCGCGTTCATCGCCATGAGCGGCGTCCGTGCGGCGAGCGAGGAGCTCAACGCGATCGGCATGACGATGCCCGGCTTCGTCGAGCGCAGCAAGGTGATCGCCTCGCTGCCGAGCCTCTCGCTGCTGACGCTGGCCGGGATGACGCCCGACGCGTTCGAGATCAGCTACCACGAGATCGCCGACCTGCGCCTCGTCGAGGACCTCCCCGCGTGCGACGTGGCCGCGATCGCCTCGTTCTCGGCGCAGATCAAGGACGCGTACGCGCTCTCGGACCGATACCGCGCGCTCGGGGTTCGGACCGTGCTCGGTGGGCTCCACGTGACGGCGCGCCCCGAGGAGGCGGCGCGACATGCCGACGCGATCGTCATCGGCGAGGGCGAGCTCGGCTGGCCGCGACTCCTCGCCGACCTCCCCGCCGGCCGGCTGAAGCCGGCATACGGCCCGGACGGACGCGAGTTCAGCCTGGCCGACGCGCCGATGCCGCGCTTCGACCTGCTCGATATCGAGCGCTACAACCGGATCACCGTCCAGACGCAGCGCGGCTGCCCGTGGCGCTGCGAGTTCTGCGCGGCATCCATCCGCCTCACGCCGCTCTACAAGGTCAAGCCGATCCCGAAGGTCATCGCCGAGATCCACGAGATCAAGAAGCTCTGGCCGAAGCCGTTCATCGAGTTCGCGGACGACAACTCCTTCGTCCATCGTCGCCACGCCAAGGAGCTGCTGCGCGCGGTCGGCGGCGAGGGCATCCGCTGGTTCACCGAGAGCGACGTCTCGATCGCCGACGACCCGGAGCTGCTGGAGCTCATGCGCGAGGCCGGCTGTGCCGAGGTGCTCATCGGCCTCGAGAGCCCGACGGCCGGCGGCGTCGAGGGCGTGGAGCTGCGTCGCAACTGGAAGCGCGGCCGCTTCGACCGCTACCTGGCCGCGATCGAGCGCGTCCAGTCGCACGGCATCGCCGTGAACGGCTGCTTCGTCCTCGGGCTCGACGGAGACGGCCCGGAGGTCTTCGACGCCGTGGCCGACTTCGTCCGCGAGAGCGGGCAGTTCGACGTCCAGGTCACGGTCCTGACCCCGTTCCCCGGCACGCCGATGTATGACCGACTCCTGGCCGAGGGACGCCTGCTCGAGCCCGAGGCCTGGGAGCGCTGCACACTCTTCGACGTGAACTTCCGGCCGAGGAACATGTCGCCCGAGTTCCTGCAGCGCAATCTCGTCGAGCTCGGCCGTCGCCTGTACACCGAAGATGAGCGCGTCAGGCGTCGCAGCGCCTTCCACGAGCACCGCCGCCGCTTCCTGCGAGAGGCGCGCACACGGAGGATCAGCGCATGACCACCGCCTCGACGGCCAACACGGTGCCCGCAAGCTCCGGCTGGCGCACGTTCTTCCTCGTGGCAGCGATCTACGACATCGTCCTCGGGGTCGGCTTCTTCCTGTTCTTCGATCCGCTCTTCTCGATGCTCGGGATCGCGCTGCCGAACAACACGGCCTACATCCACCTGACCGCCGCCTTCGTCTTCGTCCAGGGGCTCGGCTACTGGTTCGTGTACCAGGATCCGCCCGCCAACCTTGGCATCGTCAAGCTCGGCATCGTGTACAAGACGGTCTTCGCCGGGCTCGCCTTCTACTACCTCGCGATCGGGCAACTGCTCCACCCTTCGTTCCTCGTCTTCGCCGTCGCGGACCTCTTCTTCCTCGCCGGCTTCGTCGCCTTCCTGCGCCGCACGAGCGAGGCACCGGTGGCCGCGTGAGCGAGGTCCTGCGACACGGGGCGCACGTCGAGCTTTCCGCCGATCGCCGGTTCGCCGGCCGCATCCGGCGGCTGGCGGCCACGGCCAGCGTCGCGCTCGGGCTCATCTGGTTCCTGGCCATCGCCACGCTCGCTGCGCCGCCGGTCGTCGGGGTCGCCCTGGCCGCCGGGTGGGTGTCGATGCCGGCCATCCTCGTCGCAAGCCTCGGACGGCCGCTCCTGCGCTATGCCCTCGTCATCCCGTCCACGCTCGTCAGCCTGCCGCTTCTCGCGATCTGCCTGGCGTGGCTTCCGGCCAGCCCGGTCGCGGCCGCCGGCTGGTTGCTCGTCGCCGCGGGCATCCTCCTCGGCGGCTGGCTCGGC
>CAZKFP010000212.1:0-4739 GCA_964552085.1 uncultured Steroidobacteraceae bacterium | reverse complement strand
AGATCGTCGCGGTCTCGAGCCCGCCGACGCCGAAGAAGACGCGCAGCACGTCGAGCAGCAACGCGGCCGTCGCCCCGCCCACGACGACGTCGACGACGACCCCGTGCAGCGAGTGGCCCAGCCAGGAGCCATTCAAGAAGTCCTGCAGGAGCCGCCCCGGCGTCCCGAGGACCCGGTAGAGGCCGCGGACCACCGACGCGATGCCGTTCCACAATCCGGCCAACGGCCGTGCCCAGCGCTCGAGCATCGCCCACCTCCTTCAGCCCACGATACGCCGCCCGTTGCACCCCGTGCACGCGACGCCGGCGACGGCGGCGCGTCAGGCAGTCAGCTCGGAGGCGAAGTCGCGGAAGACGGCGAGATACCGATCGATCTCGTCTTCGGTGTGCTGCACCGACAGGGTCCACTGGTCATCGGGTCCGGGCGGCAGCAGGATCCCGCGGTTGGCGAGGTAGAAGAAGCTCGCGGCCCACAGCTCGGAGTCGAGGCCGATGAAGTCGCGGTAGTTCGTCACCCGCTCCGGCGTGAACATGACGCAACCCTTCGGACCGACGTTGATCGCGTAGCCGGGGAGCTCGAACTCGTCGATGATCGCCGCGCAGCCGCTCGTCAACCGATCGGCCATGGCGTGGAGGCGCGGGTAGGCGTCCTTCGTGAGGATCTGCTTCAGCGTCACGAGCCCGGCGGTCATCGAGAGCGGGTTGCCATTGAACGTGCCGAGGTGCGCGACCCGCGTCGCGCCGCCGGGGATCGTCGAGCGGCTGATGCCACTGCCCGCGGCGTCCGCGCTGAAGGCCGGCGTGCCCTCGAGCGTCTCGATCGCGGCCATGACCGCGCGGCGGCCGCCGAAGGCGCCGATCGGGATCCCGCCACCGATGCTCTTCGCCAGGCAGAAGAGGTCGGGCTGAACGCCGAAGTACTCGAACGCGCCACCCCAGGCCAGCACGACGCCGGTCTTGACCTCGTCGAAGATGAGGACGATCCCATGCGCGTCGGCGAGCTCGCGCAGGCGCTCGAGGAAGCCCGGCTGCGGCGGAACGACGCCGATGTTGAACTGGACCGGCTCGACGATGATCGCGGCGATCTCGCCCCGGTGCGCCTCGAGGATCGCCGAGAGGATCTCCGGCTGGTTGTACGGCGCGATCACCGTCTCGGCGATCCGGCTGCGCGGGATGCCGGCCGAGGCCGGGACCGTGGCCGGCGACTCGTTCGGCCCCATCGACTCGCGGGGTGGCTGGATGCTCACGAGGACGTCGTCGTGATGGCCGTGGTAGCCCCCCTCGAACTTGACGATCTTCTCGCGACCGGTGTAGCCACGGGCAACGCGAATCGCGTCCATCGTCGCCTCGGTCCCCGAGTTGCTGAAGCGGACGAGATCGGCCCCGAAGCGCTCCCGGATCTCCTCGGCCAGCGCCACCCCGTCCTCGACCGGGAACGTGTAGCAGGTGCCGTTCGCCACCCGGCGCTGGAGCGCCTCCGCGAGCAGCGGGTGCGAGTGGCCGGCGGCGAGGACACCGAACGCCATGTCGAAATCGATGTACTCGTTGCCGTCCGCATCGGTGATGCGCGATCCGCGCGCATCGGTCATGAACAGCGGATACGGGTCGTACGCCTGGAACGAGCTCGCCACGCCGAGCGGCATCGAGGCGCGCGCGCGCTCGAAGAGCGCCGCGCTCTTCGGCGTCCGCTTCCGATATGCGGCCTCCTCCCGCTCGCCGATCTCGACGACGCGCGCTCGATTGACCCCCTGCCCGGTGATCGTCACGGTCGACCTCCTAGCGAGCGCCCCATTGGTAGCTCTCCTTCACGAAGCGCAGCTCGACGAGGGTCTCGGTCGAGCGGATGCCCTCGATGCCGGCGAAGTTGTCCGTCAGGACGCGCAGAAGGTGCTCGTTGTCCTCGCAGACGACTTCGCAGAACAGGTCGTAGCGGCCGGCGGTGATGACGACGTACGTCACTTCCTCGAGCTCCGCGATCTTCTCGGCGATGACGTCGAGCCGACCGGGGTCGACCTTGAGGCCGATCAGCGCCGGCTGCTGGAATCCCATCGCCAGCGGATCGGTGACGCCCACGACCTGGACGATGCCGCGGCTGATCAGGCGCTCGGCTCGCTGGCGGACCGTCGCCTCCGGGACCTGGAGCTGGCGGCCGATCTGCGCGTACGGACGCCGGCCGTCGAGCTGCAGGCAACCGATGATCGCCTTGTCGAGATCGTCGAGCGCCGGGCGCCGGCCGGGCGACTTGATGCTGCGCATCGCCATGCGCGGAGGGTAGCCACGGGAAGGTGATCGGTCAAGATTCCGCAACGATGCAGGCTCCGTATGGCGGATTCCTGATTCTTTCGGGGGCCGCACAGCGGGCGCCGTGTGCGCGCCTGCGGACGCCACCAGCGTCAAATGGAGACTCGGGACGGGGCGGACGAGCGGAGCCTGGCGAAACAGAGGGAGTCGGTGATGTCGCCCGCCGCATCGCGTCGGTTGCGGGCGAGCCGCGCCTCGAGCGTGAACCCGGCTCCCCGCGCGACGGCGGCGCTTCGCTCGTTGGCGGCGTCGCACCAGATCTCGACCCGCTCGGCGCGGAGGTCGTCGAACGCGAAGTCGGCGATCCGGCGCGTCGCCTCCGTGGCGAATCCACGGCCCGTCAGGCCCGTGCGCACCCAGTAACCGATCTCGAAGCGCGGCACCGACCAGTCGATCCGATGCAGCCCGCTCGATCCGACGAACCCGCCGCCGTCGCGCAGGTAGAGGTGCAGTCGCAGGTCGCGGCGAGCCGCGAACTCCGCGATCGCATGGCGGACGTTCGCCTCCACGTCATCCGGCGTCTGCTCGAGGTGCGCCCACGGCATCCACGGCCGCAGCTGGTCGAGGGACTCCTCGATGGCCGCGTGCACCTCGGTGCCGTCGCCGGAAAGCGGCGCCCGGATGAGGAGGCGCTCGGACAAGAACCGGTCGGGGAAGTCGCGCAGGATTGGGTCGGTCACGCGTCCATGGCCGGGTCGGGCGCGTCGGCCACGTCGCGCTTCCAGGCGCCGGTGGCATCGGCCAGGAGCTCGGCGACGTCGCGCACGGCGACGTCGGTCCGCTCGAGGTCGGTCGTGCCGTCACGCAGCATGATCAGGCAGAACGGGCAGGCGGTCGCGATCTCGTCCGGGGACGTCTCGAGGGCCTGCTCGACGCGCCGGTGGTTGATGCGAGTTCCCTCGCGCTCCTCCATCCACATGCGCGCGCCGCCGGCCCCACAGCACATGCCCTTGCGATGATGGAGGTCCATCTCGACGACCGACTGGCCGGGGACGGCCTCGACGACGCGCCGGCCCTCGTCGTAGACCTCGTTGTAGCGGCCCAGGTAGCAGGCGTCGTGGTACGCGACGACGGCCTCGTTATGCTCGGTCGGCACGAGGCGCCCGTCGGCCACGAGGCGGTCGAGCAGCTGGGTGTGATGGATGACCCGCACGCCGCTCAGCCCGAACTGCGGGTACTCGTTGCGGATCGTGTTGAAGCAGTGCGGGCAGGTGGCGACGATCGTCGAGATGCCGTGCTCGGCGTGCGCCGCGGACAGCGTCGCCACGTTCTCCTCGGCGAGCATCTGGTAGAGGTACTCGTTGCCGGCGCGGCGAGCCGGATCGCCGCTGCAGGTCTCCCGCGCGCCGAGGACCGCGAACGGCACCTCGGCCTGGCGCAGCAGCTCGGCCATGGCGCGCACGACCTTCCGGTTGCGATCGTCGAAGGCGCCGGCGCAGCCGACCCAGAAGAGGATCCGGCCGTCGAGCACGTCATCCATCGGCGCCGTTGCGTGGATCGTGCGCCAGGGACGGTCGCCCGCGGGGGCCCGAGCGGGGGCATCGGCCTCGCCGAGGACCGGGACGTCGAGACCCTTCGCCCAATCCAATCGCGCGGACTTCGGCTGGCCCCACGGGTTCCCGGCGTTCTCCATGCTCCGGAACGCCGCGTTCAGCTCCTTCGGGAAGCGGCTCTCCTCGAGCACGGCGTTGCGACGGATCTCGACGATCGTGTCGACGTGCTCGATGAGGACCGGGCAGCCCTCGACGCACCAGCCGCAGGTCGTGCACTGCCAGACCGCCTCCTCCGGGATGGCGTTGTCCATCAATGGCAGGCTCAGCGCCTCCTCCGCGCGCCCCCTCGCCAGCCCGAGCGCATCCTCGGAGGCGGCCGCGCCGCCATTCGCGCCGCCCTTCCACGCGCGCTGCGCGCTCGCGGCCGCGGCGAGGGCCGTCTCCGCCGCCACGATCTGGTCGCGCAGGCCCGCCATGAGATGCTTCGGGCTCAACGTCTTGCCGGTCATCGATGCCGGGCAGAACTCCATGCAGCGTCCGCACTCGGTGCAGGCAAGCGGGTCGAGCAGGTGCCGCCACGTCAGGTCCTTGAGGCCCTTCGCGCCGAACACCGGATCGGGCTCGCCGGGCTCCGGCTCGGCCTCGAGGTCCATCTTCCGCAGCGCGCCTCGCGGCTCGAGGTTGCGGAAGTACACGTTCGGCTCGCTGCTGATGATGTGGAGGTGCTTGCTGTACGGCAGGTAGGCGCCGAAGCCGAGCACGAGCACGATGTGCGCCCAGGCCATCACGCCATACCCGACCGATGCGAGCTCGGTCCCCATCGGCGCCAACGCCCCGGCCACGGGCCCCGCCAGGATCGCCCACGGCCGGGCGTGGTGCTCGGGATCCAGGACGTAGACGAACGCGTCCCCGATGAGCTCGGTCAGGACGATGCTGAAGATCAGCC
>CAZKFP010000211.1:0-2762 GCA_964552085.1 uncultured Steroidobacteraceae bacterium | reverse complement strand
CCTGCCGAGAACAGGGAGCGAGCACGCGATGGCCACCGTGACGTTCGACCACATGTACAAGCGCTACGGCGAGGACGTGATCGCCGTCAACGACCTCAACCTGGAGGTCGGCGATGGGGAGTTCATCTGCCTCGTCGGCCCATCGGGCTGCGGAAAGACCACCGCCCTGCGCTGCGTCGCCGGCTTGGAGGAGATCAGCGACGGCAAGCTGCTCATCGGCGACCGCGTCGTGAACAACGTGGCGCCGAAGGACCGCGACATCGCGATGGTGTTCCAGAGCTACGCGCTCTACCCGCACATGAGCGTGTACGACAACCTCGCCTTCGGCCTGAAGCTGCGCAAGATGAAGAAGGACGAGATCGACCGCCGCGTCCAGGATGGCGCGAAGATCCTCGGCCTCGAGCGCTTCCTCGACCGCAAGCCGAAGGCCCTCTCCGGCGGCCAACGCCAGCGCGTGGCCCTGGGACGGGCCATCGTCCGGGAGCCATCGGTCTTCCTCATGGACGAGCCGCTCTCGAACCTCGATGCCAAGCTCCGCGTCCAGACCCGCGCCGAGATCGCGCGGCTGCACCAGCGCCTCGGCACGACGACGATCTACGTCACCCACGACCAGGTCGAGGCCATGACGATGGGCGACCGCATCGCCGTCATGAAGGACGGTTTCCTCCAGCAGGTCGGCACGCCGCAGGAGCTGTACGACCACCCGCTCAACATCTTCGTCGCGGGCTTCATCGGCTCGCCGGCCATGAACTTCGCCACCACGACGACCGAGGGCAAGGACCTGATGTTCGGCGGGGCCAAGCTGGAGCTCAGCGGTGACCAGGCGAGGGCGGCCGAGAGCCGGCCGGCGGGGGCGAACGTCCTCATCGGCTTCCGCCCGGAGCACATCGAGCTCGCCAACGGGACGACCGGTGGCAACGCCGTCCGCTTCCCGGCCACCGTCGACGTCGTGGAGTATCTCGGCAACGAGGAGCTCATCCACGCCCAGGCCGAGGGCAACGAGATCGTGGCCCTGCTGCCGTCCGACAAGAAGGTGAAGTCGGGGGACAACGTGCAGTTCACCGTCCCGATGGAGAAGCTTCACATCTTCGATCCCGACTCGGAGAAGGCGCTCGCCGGCTGAGCTCGCAATCGAACGTGATGGGACACGCGACCCGTACGAACTACAGAGCGCATCACACAGAGGAGTGAGGAACCCGCAACCCAACCCATCCGTGGCGCGGTGCCACGCTCGAACGGAACTGGTGGAGGACCTGAATCTTGCGTACCTTTCGATTCCTAGCACCCTTCATGACGCTGATCCTCGTGCTGGCCGCGTGCGGCCCTGGCGACGGCGGCGACGATGGAACCGGCGACGCCGACTGCCCTGATGCCCCGTCAGACCCCGGAGAGGGCATCGTTGTCCGCTCCCTGTGGGGGGGTGCCGAGGAGGAGGCCTTCCGGGCCGTCCTGGACGCCTTCACCGCCGAGACCGGCATCGAGGCCACCTACGAAGCGCAGCGAACCGAGTACGAATCGGTCCTTCGCACCCACATCCAGGGCGGCAACCCGCCCGACGTGGCGATCATTCCGGGAATCGGCTTCGTGCGCAGCCTCGCGCGCGAGGGCTCGCTCGTGCCGCTCGAGTGCTACGACATTGCGCTCGACGACATCGAGGGCGAGTTCGTGCCGGGCATCCTCGGCCCGGGCAACGTGGACGACGTCCAGTACGGCATCACCGCCAAGGTGAACTCGAAGGCAACGATCTGGTACGACCCGCAGCGGTTCAGCGACTTTGGCGTCGAGCCAACGGACAGCTGGGATGGCCTCGTCGCACTGAGCGACGAGATCCGCTCCGCCGGCGGCACGCCGTGGTCGCTGGCCGGCGGCGACAGCTGGACGCTCACCGACTGGTTCGAGGCGACGCACCTGAAGCTTCACGGCCCCGAGGCGTACGACACCCTCTTCAGCGCCGATGGCGACTTCACCGACGGGACGGCCCAGGAGACCATCGAGAAGATGTACGGGGAGCTTCTGACCGCCGAGAACATCGACGGCGGGGTCAACGGCGCTTTGGCAACGCTCTTCGTCGACGGCATCGCCAAGGTGTTCAGCACCGGCGCCTCCGCCGAGATGTATTGCTGCGGCGGCTTCGTCGGCGGCATCGCCGCCTCTGAGGACGTCAATCCCGACCTCGAGTACGGCACCGACATGGATTGGTTCGCCTTCCCGACGATCGAGGGCGGCGGCGGCGGTATCGGCGACATCAGCTACGGCGGCGACGTGCTGGCCGGGCTGACGAACCGCGAAGAGGTCGGCCAGTTCCTGCGGTTCATGACCACCGTGGAAGCCGGCGAGACCTGGGCCGCCGAGGGCACGATCATCTCGCCGCTCGCCGGCGTCGACTCGAGCGTGTATCCGGAGTCGGTGCAGAAGGAGGCCGAGCAGATCTCGAGCGCGACCTCCGCGCACTTCGACGGCTCCGACCTCCTGCCGGCCGGTCCGGACTTCGGCGCCATGCTCCAGGAGGCCCTGTCCGGTGGCGACGTCACGGCCCTGCTGGAACAGTTCCAGGCGGAGATCAGCAGCGCCTGGGAGACCGAATAGCGCCCTGATCACCCGAAGGGGAGGGGTGATGCCCCTCCCCTTCGGTCACCCGCCACGGAAAGGAGGGTCTCATGGCGGTAGGCAACCCATCGGCTGACGAGCTGACCCAGTCAACCTCCCGGAAGCCGTCCGGCGGAGGATTCAGCTGGGCCGCGCTGTTCTTCATGGCGCCGGCC
>CAZKFP010000210.1:0-3687 GCA_964552085.1 uncultured Steroidobacteraceae bacterium | reverse complement strand
CCGCCGCGACCTGAAGGACATGCCCGCGGCGGACGAGGTGCACGAGGCGATCGAGGAAGGGGCGCGGGTCATCTTCCAGGCCGCTCCGACGCGCATGGTGACCGACGAGAACGACCGGATCAACGGCGTCGAGTTCCAGCGCATGAAGCTCGGCGAGCCGGACGAACAGGGCCGCCGCCGCCCCGAGCCGATGCCCGGGACCGAGTTCGTCATCGAGTGCGACACGGTGCTCGGCGCCATCGGCCAGGGACCGGACCTGTCGTGGATCGACTCGGAGCCGGAGGAGATCCGTGCCGGCCTCGAGGTCGACCGCCGCGGCAACCTCGTGGCGGAGGAGCACATCTTCCGCACGAACGTGCCGAAGATCTTCGCGTCGGGTGACGTGCGGACCGGCGCCGCGACCGTCGTCGAGGCGATCGGCGAGGGCCGGCGCGCCAGCTACGCGATGGACTACTGGCTGCGCGGCCACGATCTCGACGACCCGCAGGTCCGTCGCATCGTCACCGAGCCCCAGCCGAACTTCCTGACGATCGTCCCGTTCACCGACGACGTGAAGGAGCCGCGGGCGATCATGGGCAAGCTCGAGGCGGACGAACGGCGCACGAACTTCAACGAGTACGAGCACGGCTACACCGGCGACCAGGCGATGGCCGAGGCGTCACGCTGCCTGCAGTGCACGTGCGAGGCGATCGGACATTGCGACCTGCGCGAGGCGGCGATCGAATACGAGACGACGCTGAACATGGCCGTCGACGAGCGCTCGATCCAGGACAACCCGTACGTCGGCGTCAACCACGGCTACGGCCGCGACGAGACCCACTCGTTCATCCTGCGCGACTACTCGCGCTGCATCGACTGCGGCCGCTGCGCCCAGGTGTGCAAGGACATCGTCGGTGCCGGCTGCTACGACTTCATCGGCAAGGGCTTCGACTCGCTCGTCACCACCGCCGACTTCGTCTCACTGAACGAGACTCCCTGCGTCTCCTGTGGCCGATGCGCCGAGACGTGCCCGGTCGGCGCGCTCATGCCGCGGCCGCGCATCCTCGAGACGTATCAGCTCGACGTGTCGCGCTGCATCTTCTGCGGCATCTGCG
Source organism: uncultured Steroidobacteraceae bacterium (assembly GCA_964552085.1). Classification (GTDB taxonomy): domain Bacteria; phylum Chloroflexota; class Limnocylindria; order QHBO01; family QHBO01; genus JACDBZ01. Next base: position 2,593 of record CAZKFP010000210.1, on the reverse strand, counting down.
CCGATGCCTGTCCGTACGACGCGCTGCGATGCGGCCCCGAGTTCGAGTTCAGCGAGTACCAGCGCGACCTGCCGATGCTCGACATCCTCGAGATGAGCGACCGGGAGCGACCCACCCGCTAGGCGGCGCGTCGCGGATCAGAACTCGTTGAGGTCGATCGTCCACTCGTCGCAGTCGCTGATGACGCCGACTTCGTATTCCCCGTCGATCAGGCCGCTCACGAACGAGGTCGCCACGCGCTGCTGCTGCTCGTACACGAACCCGCCGTCGACGGTCTGGATCGAGATCACGACGTCCTCGCAGCCGGGGGCGCGGTACTGCAGGCGGTAGCGGCCCTGCCGCAGCATGAACGTCGTCCCCTCCTCGTCTTCCGAGCTGGCGCTGGCGGACTCAGGCAGGTCGGAGCCGCCGCCGCCTCCACCCCCGCCGCCTCCGCCGCCGCCTCCGCCGCATGCGGCAAGCAGCATCGCGACCGCGAGCGTCGCGGTGAGCGGAATCCACCTCGAAGTGTTCAACGTTTGCCTCCTACCCTCCACTGGCCGAGTCGTCGGGACGTCGCGGCACCGCCCTGGCGGCGGTTGCCGGCTACCTTACGGGAGGCTCGCGTCGGCGCGCAATGGATTCGGCCGCTGCGCTAGAATCGGTCGCGGCCCCGGTGCGGGCCGATCTGCGCTCGAACTCTCCTAGGGAGCCCACGACCCTGGACATCTCCAGCGTCCTGTTCTTCATGCTCGCCATCGGCGTCATCGGCGGCGGAGCCGCCGTCGTCACGCTGCGCAACATCATTCACTCCGCCGTGGCGATGATGGTCTGCTTCGGATCGCTTGCCGGGATGTACGCGCTGCTGGGCGCGCCGATCGTCGCGGCCGCGCAGGTTCTCATCTACCTCGGGGCGATCAGCGTTCTCATCCTCTTCGCGATCATGCTCACCCAGGCCGGTGACGCCAACCTGCCGGCACCGTTCCATCGGCAGGTGCCGATCGCCCTCGTCGTCGCTCTCGTTATCGTTGGCCTCGTCGGCTGGGCGGTCGTGCAGACCGACTGGGGCATGGCCACGGAGGTCGTGGCCGCCGAGGTCGAGGCGATCGCCATCGCCATCTTCACGACGTACGCGCTGCCATTCGAGATCATCAGCCTGCTCCTGCTCGTCGCGATCATCGGCGCCATCTTCCTGGCTCGTCGCCCGGAAGAGGACGAACGGGCCAACTGACCGATGGGCATCGAGGGCTACCTCTTCGTCTCCACGCTGCTCTTCGGCATCGGCGCCTTCGGCTTCATGGCGCGCCGCAACGCGATCCTCATGCTCATCAGCATCGAGCTCATGTTCAACGCGGTGAACCTCAGCCTCGTGGCGTTCAACGCCTTCCTACCGGTCGACGAGAACGCCGGCGCCGTCTTCGCGCTGATGATCATGGCCGTCGCCGCGGCCGAGGTGACCGTGGGGCTGGCCCTCGTCATCGCCATCATCCGCACCCGGCAGACGGCCGAGGTCGATCACTACTCCGACCTGAAGGGCTAGGCCGATGCCGATCGAGCTGCTGATCGCGCTCATCCCTCTGCTGCCGCTCGCCGGATTTCTCTTCACGGTCCTCGTCGGGCCGCGGCTCGACCACGTCCCGCTCCACGGCCACGGGCACGACGCCCACGATGGGCTCGATGCCCATGCCGCCCACGACGCCCATGCCGACGAGGACCTCGACGACTCCGCCTTCCGCACCGTCCCGAGCGAGGCCGAGCAGCGCGCGACGAGCCCGCACGCCGGCCATGCCGACGATCTCGCCAACGCGCAGGGGGCCGACGGCGTCATTCCCGCCGAGCTGAACGACGGCCTCGGCCAGGCAGGCCACGTGACGCCGGGTGCCGAGCGGCCGCGCTACCGCTCCTGGATCGTGCCGACCGGCCTCGTGGGCCTGATGTGGGTCTTCAGCATGATCGTCTTCGCCGCGGTCATCTTCGGGGGCAACGAGTACGAGGTCACGCTCTACGAGTGGATCGCCTCGGGCGACTTCGTCATCAACATCAGCTTCCTCGTCGACGCACTGACCGCGATGCTCCTCCTCGTCGTGAGCACGGTCGGCTTCCTCGTCCACGTGTACAGCATCGGCTACATGGACGGCGATCGCGGCTTCTGGCGCTTCTTCGCCTACCTGAACCTCTTCATGTTCAGCATGCTGATGCTCATCCTCGGCGACAACTTCCTCATGCTGTACATCGGCTGGGAGGCGGTCGGCCTGTGCAGCTACGCGCTCATCGGCTTCTGGTACAAGAAGCCCTCGGCGGCCGGCGCCGCGAAGAAGGCCTTCGTCGTCAACCGCGTCGGTGACTTCGGGTTCGGCCTGGGGATCATGCTCATCTGGGTCAACCTCGGGACGCTCAGCTTCCGGGAGGTTTTCGCCCAGATCGGGACGCTCGACGAGACGACGACCACCGTCATCGCGCTCCTCCTCTTCGCCGGCGCCGTCGGCAAGAGCGCTCAGTTCCCGTTGCACGTCTGGCTGCCGGATGCGATGGAGGGACCCACCCCGGTGAGCGCGCTCATCCACGCGGCGACGATGGTGAACGCGGGGGTGTATCTCGTCGCCCGGGCCAACCC
>CAZKFP010000209.1:0-2691 GCA_964552085.1 uncultured Steroidobacteraceae bacterium | reverse complement strand
ATGGCCAGAGGCAGGACGATGTTCTCTTCGGCAGTGAGAGTGGGGATGAGATTGAAGGCCTGGAAGATGAAGCCGACCTTCTCCCTGCGTAGCAACGTCAGCTTGCGATCACCAAGTGCTCCCAGCTCGACTTCGCCGATGAAGACGGAGCCTTCATCGAGGGTGTCGAGACCCGCCAGGGTGTGGAGCAGCGTCGACTTGCCGGAGCCTGAAGGCCCCATGATGGCGGTGAAACGGCGTACCTCGAATCCGACGTCGACATAGTCGAGGGCCCGGATGCTGGCGTCACCGAATCCATATTCCTTGACGCCGCCTTCCATGCGGGCTGCGGTCGTCGTGATGCGGTCAAGTGCGATAGTCATGTGGTCTCCTTCGTACTTCTTGTCGGCTTCTGAGCCCTTTTGGTTCGGTTGACCATGTGTGTCTCCGATGAGTAGGTGGGCGGCTTACTAAGTAAACCTTACGTTTACTTAGTAAGCTTGTCAAATATGGCATCGCTCGAAGACACAACCCGCCCGCCCCTGAACAGAGAACGGGTACTGCGCGCCGCCGTCCACCTGGCTGATCGGGACGGCCTCGAGGCGCTGACCATGCGACGCCTGGGCGCTGAACTCGGTGTCGAGGCGATGTCGCTCTACAAGCACGTGGCCAACAAGGAGGCGATCCTGGACGGGATCGTCGAGCTCGTTTTCGGCGAGATCGAGATCCCGAGGGCCGGATCCGATTGGAAAGAGGCGATGCGGCGACGTGCGATCTCGGCGCGCGAGGTGCTGACCCGCCATTCATGGGCGATCGGGCTCATGGAGGCCCGCGGCTCGATGGGGCCCACGACCCTGCGCTATGTGGACGCGATCCTGGGGAATCTGCGATCGGCAGGCTTCTCCATCGAGAGCGCTGCCCACGCCTTCTCGCTGATCGACAGCTACGTGTACGGACGCGTCATCCAACAGACCAGCTGGCGCATCAACACCCCAGACGAGGCGACCGAGTCGACAAGGTCCATCCTCGACCAGGCCACGACGGGGGAGTATCCGCATCTCGCCGAAGTCGCGGAACACGCCCTAAGGTTCGAATTCAGCTTCGACAGCGAGTTCGAGTTTGGCCTCGATCTCATCCTCGACGCCTTAGGCCCGGACTGTCACATAGGCGGATAAGGAGATGTTCGATTCGTTGCCGCGTCGGGAGCGCCACCGTGCGATGGGGCTCGGTTCGGCTCGTCACCGCGAGGGCCGTTGCGTTTGTGAAGTATGACGAGGGTCACCCGACCTCGATCACGAGCTTTCCAAGGGCGCGGCCCTCACCGAGCTGGCGTAACGCCTCGGGGACTCCGTCCAACGGGTAGGTCCGCTCGATGACGGCGCGTAGCGAGCCGGTGGCGGCCATCGAGGCGACCCGGAGCAGGTCCTCTCTGTTGGGCCGCACCATGAGGACCCCGATCTTCCGGCCTCCCGTCGATAGGAGCCGCCCGACGGTGGCGGCCGACAGGAGCGCTGGCACGGAGCCGCCGACCACCATGTAGCGGCCGCCGGGAGCAACCACCCGCCGGATTGCGAACATCGACCGCTCACACACCAGATCCAGGATGAGGTCATAGCCGGAGACCATCTTCGTGTAATCAGTCGCGGCGTAGTCGAGCACATGGTCGGCGCCGAGAGAAAGGATGAACTCCTGTTTCAGCGCGTTGTCGACACCGGTCACCTCCGCCCCAGCGGCCTTCGCCATCTGCACCGCGAAAGCACCCGCTCCCCCGCCGGCACCGTTGACCAGGACCCGATCCCCCGGCGCCACGCTCCCCGACGTGCCCTGGAAGGCGATGACCGCCGCCTGGGGAAGGGTGGATGCATCGGCGAAGGAGATCGTCGCCGGCTTGTGGACGATTGGCGCAGTCTCCGGGACGCACACATATTCGGCGAAGGCGCTCCCCCCGTGGTACATGACATCGCCGAACACCTCGTCACCAACTCGGAACGACTCCACGGCGCTCCCCACTTCCACCACCCGCCCGGCGACGTCGGAGCCGAGGATGGGCCGGCGAGGTCGGCGCAGCCCTCCCATCCTGGCGTAGAGAGGCTTGCCGATCAGGCCCTCCCAATCCGACCGGTTCACCGACGCCGCCACCATCCGGATGAGAAGGTCCCGGTCGCCGGGAACAGGAGTATCCACATCCCGCAACTCGAGGACCTCGGGAGGCCCGTACCGCTCATAGACCATCGCCTTCACAACTACCCCCATGCTGGGCACCCTGGATGCGTGTGTCCCGCCACCAGCGTGTTGGCCCTCTCCGCGGTGGGACTTTCCAGATCGGCGCGAGGCTATCTCGAAGTTGATGATGTAAGACGGAGTGAGTAAGCACCTCGCATGAAGTGAGGTGCTTCGGAGCGGAGTCTTGTGGGTCGCCTGTGGAGCACGAGTCAGCGAAACCAAGGATCGGGCAAGCAGGACTGTCTACTTGAAACCGCTGTGACCAGCGTGTTTAGTGGAGCTGACGGGATTTGAACCCGTGACCCCCTCGTTGCGAAACATGCGGTCAAAACGCTCTGACCCGGTTGTTTGCGTGCATTCCGGTGGCTTGTGGGGCGGCTGTGGAGCGAGCGACGTGAGACAGAGCAAGACGTGGTGAGTCTCCGGAAGTGAGCGACGGCGCATCTTGGTGTGCGCGGCTAGGCGGTGGGACCAGGAGGTTGGCGGCCA
>CAZKFP010000208.1:0-13548 GCA_964552085.1 uncultured Steroidobacteraceae bacterium | reverse complement strand
ATCTCGACGACGAAGTTCCGCAGGACGTCTCGCCCGATGGGGGTGTGGACGACCTCGGGGTGGAACTGGATGCCGTACAGGTTGCGAGCCGGGTCGGCCAGCCCGGCGTAGGGCGTCGAGTCCGTCTGGGCGGTCGCGTGGAAGCCCTCCGGCAGCCTGACGATCGAGTCGCCATGGCTCATCCAGACCTGCTGCTCCCCCTCCAGTCCGGCGAAGAGCCCATCGGTCCCGGTGATGCTCACGGTGGCCGGCCCGTATTCACGCTTCGTCGACGGAACGACCTCGCCGCCCAGGTCGAGGGCCATGAGCTGGAGGCCGTAACAGATGCCGAGCACGGGGATCCGGCCGGACCAGAGCGCCGGATCGGCCGTCGGGGCGCCGTCGTCGTAGACCGACGCCGGCCCTCCGGACACGATCACGGCCTTCACGCCGCGACGCTCCAGCTCCGCCATGGTCGTGTCGTGCGGCAAGAGCTCGGAGTAGACGTTCAGCTCGCGGACGCGCCGCGCAATGAGCTGGGCGAACTGGCTGCCGAAATCGAGGACGGCGACGGTGTCGGGCTGCTCGGCGGCCTCGACGTCCCCGCGCAGCGGGGGCGGCGCGTGGAGCGCCTGCTCGAGGTAGGCTTCGACCTCGGCGTCGTCGGGGGCCAGCACCCGATGGCCGGCGTTGGCCGCCTCCCCGTGAACCGTGCGGCCGCGCTCCGCGGCGTGCCGAGATGCGTCCGAATTCGGTTCCTTGGACTCTGTCAATGCCGCTCCGGATGGGCGAGGATGATCTCCATCCGAGTCTAGCGTCTGACCAGTACGAAGGAGGCTCACTCATGTCCGAGATCGTCGTCCATCAGCTCGACCCGCGGCCCACGGCGGCCGTGCGCGTCACCGTGCCGATGAGCGAGCTCGACCTCGGCGCCCTGTTCGGCGAGCATCTCCCGAACATCGCTCATCGACTCGCGGACCTCGGTGCCCAGCCGTCCGGCCCTCCGTACGGCCGCTATCACCAGTTCGGGCCGGAACAGGCGACCGTCGAGATCGGCATCCCGACCGCCGCTCCGGCATCAACCCTGAGTCCCATGGCCGATGCGGCCGAAGGCGAGCTCGCTGCCTCCGAGCTGCCCGGTGGTGAGGTTGCGGTCGCCGTCCATCGCGGCTCGTACGACAGCCTTCCGGCGACATACGCGACGCTCGAAAAGTGGATCGGCGATCAGGGCCGATCAGTCGGCGACGCGCCCTGGGAGTCATACGTCGATGATCCGTCCGAGGTCGACCCGGCCGACCTGCGCACCGAGGTCTGCTGGCCGATCCGCTAGCGGCGAGGGCCGAATGCTCGGTCCAGGTCGTCACTGGTCAGCGCGTCGTCCTGGTACGTCGAGGTCCCGGGGCCGAGCAGCTCCTCCGCCGCGCGTCGCAGGGCGCCGTACGCGGCGCGTGCCATCGGGCCGCCGGTCGACACCCGCCGGACCCCGAGCTCGCCCAGCTCCGGGATCGACGGTCCGTGGCGCATGGCGAGAACGTTGACCGGCGCATCGGTCGCCTGCACGATCTGGCGAATCTGCTCCGGATCGGTCAGGCGCGGGGCATACAGCACGTCCGCGCCGGCAGCGTGGTAGGCGCGGAGTCGGGCAATCGTGTCGTCGATGTCGTCGATCCCGTACACCGCGTTCTCGGCGCGGGCCGTGAGCAGCACTCCATGCCGGTGCGCGGCGTCCGCCGCCGCAGCGACTCGCTCGGCCGCGACCGTGATGTCGTCGATCGCGCTACTGGCCGGATCGTAGTCCTCGATCGAGCAGCCGGCGGCCCCGGCCTCGGCGAGCAGCGAGACGGTCTCGGCGACGCCCGCGGAGTCGTCGGCGAAGCACCGCTCGGCGTCGACGTTGAGGGGAAGGTCGACCGCCGCCGAGATCGACGCGACGTGCGCCAGCAGCTCGTCGCGCGTGACCGTCTGGTCCAGCTTCCCGAGCGAGGCGGCATGCCCGAGGCTCGTCGTCGCCAACGCCGGGAACCCCATGGATGCCAGGATGCGTGCGGAGCCGATGTCCCACGGGTTCGGCATGACGAACACGTCCCGCTCGTGGAGCCGGCGGAACCGGTCGCGGCGTGTCGTCCAGTCTGCGGTGCCCATCGCCGCCTAGGGTACCGTAGGAACCTCCCTCATCGAGCCGCGAGCTCGGCGCGCGCGGCATCGGCCAGCCGCTGTCGGTCGATCCCCAGCCGGTCGAGCACCCTGGGCATCGTGCCGCGCGACAGCCCGGCGACGGCGGCCACGACGTGTGCGCCGGCGAGGCGCTGCTTCGACGATCGCGCCAGCTTGCCGGCCTCCTGGAAGACCTCGCGCGCCGACGGTCCGGCTGCGTAGAGGAGCGGCGCGCCGCCGGGTCCGAGCGGCGCCGGCTCCGCCATCGCATCCGCCGCGTCGCGTGGGACCCCGACCGAGGCGAGCGCCTCCGCCTGCTCCTGCCTGAGGGCGGTCCGGATGCGCTCATCATCGACCCCGACCGCGGCGACGGCGCGGGTCGCGCTGCCGTCCGGCAAGCCGAGGGCGGACAGCAGCAGGTGTTCGGCGCCGGGCTCCTCCTCTCCCATCTCGCGCGCGATGCGCTCCGCATCGGTCAGCAGCTGCTTGATGGTGCGCATGTCGTCGAGCATCTTCATCGGGTTCATCGGTCCTCCTCCGTCCGGCGGGCCCGGTCCCGGAGCCGCGCCGCATGTCGCTTGTGGGCGGCCTGGCGGGTGACGCCCAGCGCTTGGGCGATCTCCTGCCACGTCCATCCGGTGTCAACCGCACGTTCCACCGCATCGCGTTCCATGCGATCGGCGAGCCGGCGAAGGCCGATGACCGCCGCGATCGCCGCGGCCGGGTCTTCGGGCGTGGTAGCCATGCGCAGACGCTAGCGTCCCGGTGTCCATTTGTCAATCTATGTTGACAGACGCCAAGGGTAGGCGAGCGTCGCTAGGCGTCAAGCCACTCGCGCGGGTGGGCCGAGAGGAACGCCTCGACGTCGATCCCTCCCGGTCCGACGATCAACGCCCGGGACCCCCGATGCGAGTGCGTGAACGCGACCGTGCCGGGCGTGCCGCGCGGATGGCCGGTCTTCACCTCGATCGCCATCGGCGCCTCTCGCGAGCGCATGAGCTTGCCGGGCCGGACGACCCAGTCGACCTCGTTGTTGCCCTGGCGCCAGTAGGTCAGCTCGTCCGGGTCGGCATGCGACCACAGGTGCGCGCCCACCGCCGTCTCGACGAGCCGTCCCCAGAACTCGTGGTCGGCGCGAGCCCGGGCCAGGGAGGTGCGCGCGGTGGCCGTGACGAGCGCCGTGTTCAATGCCAGCAGCTTCGGCGACGAGGCGCGCCGGCGAACGGCCGAGCCGGAGTACTTGCCGATGCCGGTCACCATCCCGGCGCCACCGAGCAGCTCGAGGTAATGGGCCAGGGTGACGGTGTTGCCCGCATCGGTCAGGGTGCCGAGCATCTTCGTGTACGAGAGCACCTGCCCGGAATAGGCACACGCCAGCCGGAACAGCTGCCGCAGGAGGGCCGGCTTCTCGACGCGGTTCAGCATGAGGATATCGCGCGACAGGTTCGTCTCGACGATGGAGTCGAGGATGTACTCCTCCCAGCGCTCATGCCGCCTGATGAGCGGGGCCGATCCAGGGTAGCCACCGTGGAACAGGTACGTGTCGAGGTCCCAGCCGAAGGCGTCGCGCATCTCCGCGAACGTCCAGTGCGTGACCCGGACGATCTCGAATCGGCCGGCCAGGCTGTCGGAGAGCCCCTGCCGCACGAGGAGCGGGGCGGACCCGAGCAACATGACGCGCAGTTGCGCGCCCGACGCGGTGTCCTCGTCCCAGAGCTCCTTCACGACGTCGGACCAGTCACGGATCTTCTGGACCTCGTCGAGGACGAGGAGGCCTCCGGCGCGGCCGCCCAGCTTCGCCTGCTGGCGTCCGATCGCCCACTGCGTGTAGATCCAGCCGATGTCCTCCGGATCCGGCGCGTCAGCGGAGGCGAAATGGCCCGGGATGCCGATGGCGTCCATGACCTGGCGCGCGAGAGTCGTCTTGCCGACCTGCCGCGGACCGGCCAGGACCTGGATGAACTGGCGCGGCTCGTGCGCGCGTTCCAGGACCTCGGTGTAGACCGGCCGTCGGTAGACCTTCGGGGCCCGGCTCAAAACGCGCACTCCGCTGAGGAATTTTACTCAGTAGTGTGAGTAAGTTTACTCATTGGCCGTGCTGCATGTAGAACTCGCTGAACTCGCGGCAGCGGCCATCGGGTGCGAAGCGCAGCAGGTAGGCGTTCTGGTACAACCGCTCCGGCTCGGTGCCGGTCGCGAGGTAGCGACTGAACCCGACGGCGACGGCCCGGTCGCCCTCGACCGCGTATGGCTCGTACTGCGCCTCCCAGGCAGCCGGATCGTCCGGTTCCTCGAGCCAGGACCGGGCGATGGCGTCGCTGCCGACGACCGTCTGCTCGGGGTCGTCCCACGGTCGGTAGCGGTACACGGCGTCCTCGGTGAAGAGCGCCCTGATCGGCTCGGGCTCGTTCGCCCGCCAGGCCTCGACGTATCGGTCGAGCCAAGCCTGGACATCTGATCGGTTCATGCGGCGGATCGTACGCGATGCGCTCAGGCGTGGAAGGCCGCGAGCCGGCTCGCCTCCTCGTCGAGCGCTCGACTCTCGGCTGACGTCAGCGAGCGGAGCGGCGACAGGTCGATCCGGCCATCGGTGAAGCGCCACGTGCCGGCCACCTGGCCGTCGAGCAGGAAGACGTTGTGCGAGTGGGGTGTCTTCGTGTTGAAGACGTGGGGCCGATACTGCTCCGGCAGGACCTGCGTCCGCCGCCCGTGGACGAGGAGCATCGCGTCCCACACGGCGAGGAAGCGGGCGGGGGCCGGCGTCTCCGGGTCCGGCAGCGGCGCATCGGGCAGGTCGAGCAGCGGCCTGCCCTGTTCGTCGCGCCAGGGCCGCAGGTCCATACGCTCGGCGACATCGCGCATCTGCCCGACGTTCAGGCCCATCCAGCCGGCGATGTCCCGGAGCGGTGCCGGACCGAAGGCCCCCAGGTAGCGACGGATGAGGCGCTCGATGCCGTCCTCCTCGCTCACCTCGACTCGTGGCAGCCACGCGTCGGCGAGCCCGTACAGGTCCGCGCGGCGGCGCTCCCACGTGCCCGATGGCGGCACCCGCACGAGGTCGACCCACGTCCCGGCCCAGCCCGCCGCGCGGGCGGGGAAGCCACGCTCGACGAGGCGGCGCGTCAGCTCTGCGAATCGGAGCGGTCCGTCGGACAGCTCCACACGGACCGCGCCGGCAACCGCCTCCATGTCGACGCCGGCCATCTCCCGGGCGCGCACCTTCGTGGACCACTCGCGGTTGACGCGTCGCACCCCGGCCATCATCGGCCAGTAGTCGGCGGCCGAGACGGTGTGGATCGTGGCGCGCATCATCGTGCCCTGCACGACGCGGCGCTCCTCGAGGGCGCGCGTCAGCATCGGTCGCTCGAAGTCGCGCATGCGCGACCACAGGCCGATGTAGCCGGCGGGCGCGTACTGCGTCTGAATCCCGCCCATCCGCTCGACAACCTGCGTCAGATCGAGGGCCGAACGCTCGAGCAGCATCTGCCGCTCGAGGAGCGCCCGGTTCAGGTGACGGGCCGTCAGTCGCGCTTCAGCCATTCGATCGAGTACGTTCGAGCCTGCGGCCGATGCGTGGACGCGGCTACTCGCTTCCGGAGAGCTGCCAGGACTTGCCCTCGGTCGCGATCGAGGGGGCGATGACCATCTCGACGCCGTGCATCTCGCGAATCGTCCGCGCGCCGAGCGCGGCCATCGACTGTCGCAACGCGCCGACGAGGTTCTGCGTGCCGTGGCTCGTCTCCGCCGGGCCGAACAGGATCTGCTCGAGCGGCAGCCGCTCGCCGATGCGGATGCGCGTGCCGCGCGGCAGCGTCGGCGAGGGTGCGGCCATCCCCCAGTTGAAGCCGCGCCCCGGGGCCTCGAGCGCGCCGGCGAAGGGCGAGCCGAGCATGACCGCATCAGCGCCGGAGGCGATCGCCTTCGCGATGTCGCCACCGGTCTTCATGCCGCCGTCGGTGATGACCGGGACGTGACGGCCGGTCTCGGCAGCGAAGCGATCACGCGCGGCGGCGACCTCCAGGGTGGCGGATACCTGCGGGACGCCGATGCCGAGCACCTCGCGCGTCGTGCAGGCCGCACCGGGACCGACGCCGACGAAGATGCCCGCGGCTCCCTGGTGCATGAGCTGGTAGGCCGCCTCGCCGCTGACCGTGTTACCGACGAGGACCGGCAGCTGGAGCCCGCCCGTGAGATCGGCCAGCGAGAGCACGCGGGTCGATGTCGAGATGTGACGAGCGCTGCTCACCTGCGACTGGACGAGGAAGAGGTCGGCGCCCGCCGCGGCGGCGAGCTCGGCATGGTGCCAGGCCGATGCCGGCGTCGTCGAGACGGCCGCGATCGCGCCCTGCGATTTGATGCGGGCAATGAGGGCGGTGATGAGCTCGTCGCGGATCGGCTGCTCGTATGCCTCGGCCAGGACATGCGCCGCGGCCGGGCCGGTCTCGGCCGACGCGACCCTGTCGATGATCGAGGTCGCATCCTCGTACCGGGTATAGAGGCCCTCGAGGTTGACGAAGGCGAGGCCACCGTGACGGGCCATGCTCACGGCGAAGTCGACGTCGGCGACCGCATCCATCGCCGCGGCCAGGAACGGGATCTCCAGGCGGAAGCCACCGAGCTCGACGGCGAGGTCCACCTCGGCCGGGTCGGCCGTGACCGCGCCGGGCACGAGCGCAACCTCCTCGAAGCCGTATGCGCGACGCAGGCGGGTCTCGGTGACGTCGCGGGTGGGCGCCTCGTTGATCACGCGTGGAGCTCCTCCGGATACGAAAAGACCCGCGCGGCATGGCGGCGCGGGCGACGGTGGCGACTGGGATGGAAGACGGCTCGGATCGGATGCACGTCGTTGCGGGCTGCGGCTTTGTCGGAGTATACGCGGGGCTCGCCGCGATGATCTGCCGATCCGAGCGTTCGTCCGTTCAGCGACCGTCGACGGGCAGCTCGGACGCCGGGATGCCGTCAAGGTCGGCGGCATCGACCTCGTCCATGCCCCGGCGAATGCGCTCGCGCAGCGCATCGGCTGCCGAAGGCGTGACATCCGAAGCACGCGAGACGTCCGGCGTCTCCATCGGTGCATCCGTCGGGGTCGTGGCCGGCTCGTCGGCGACGTGACGCGGCGCCGAGCGCACGGCCCGACGCAGAGCGAGGTCACGATCCTCGACGATCCGGTCGGCGATACGCCGGACCTCGGTCGTCAGCCACAGGTGCGCCGTGGAGTCGGGCGTGTAGTCCGCCTCGGCGAAGGCGTGGATGCGGCCGTCGCGCAGAAGGCTGCTGATCTGCTCGAACTGCGCCTGCGAGCCGCGCTGGTAGACGCCGAAGGCGAGCCCGCCGTTGGCGCGGACGACGCTCCAGGCCGGGACGTCGGAGGGGCCGTCGGCGACGTAGATCATGTTCTCGAACGGGACGCGCCGCAGCTCGGCAGGCAGGTGCGAGTTGACGTGGATCTCCGGGTGCTTGTTCGTGCCCTTGTTGATCTCGAACAGGGCGCGCGTCTTCGAGGTGTTGTCGATCTGGTAGCCGAGGGCGGTGATCTCGCGGCTCGCGAAGAGCGTGCCCTGCGCCGGGCGGGTGTAGCCGGGCGGATGGTGGGCCTCGATGAACTCGCAGGCCCACACGTCGTCGAGGTGCGGCCGGATCGCGCTGCCCTCGATCATCGGGCGCAGGCCGGTGGACACGACGTAGTGCTCGAGCGTGACGTCGGCGTGCTGGAAGCGCGGCTCGTCCTCGATCGCACGGCGCAGCGTTCCGAGGAAGTCGGGCAGGCCGGGGTGGAACGTGAGCTCGGCACCCAGCTCGTGAAGCGTCGCGTTCGAGAGGCCCTTGAAGGTCCCCGCCCGGACGTACTCGAGGATGTGGTTCAGGTAGAGCGAGTCGTCGGCAACGCGCCGCGCGCCGTGTGCCAGGTAGAAGTCGCGCAGCGAGTCGACCTCGTCCCAGAACACCTGCTCGTCGACACCGAAGCGGGCGAAGAGCGGCGTCTGCATGTTGCCGGCGATGAGCGTCTTGTCGAAGTCCCAGACGACGGCGATCACCGTCTGGCTGAACGGTCCTGCCATGTTGCTCGCTGTGCGTGCTGTCAACGGATGGTGCAGTCTAGCCGCGAGGGTCAAACGCGCCGAATGGCCCGATCGTCCCGCTCCAGCTCCACCCCGGCGACCCGGGCATCGTCCGCAAGGGCCTCGAGGGCCTCGTCCGAGGTCGCGGACTCCTGCAGCAGGCCGATGACGCGGGAGATGCCGAGCTCGTCGTAGGCGCGCAGCAGCGCCTGCCGCCCGGCGCCGGGCGTTCGCCATTCGTCGGTCCCCCACGACACGTGGACCGAGACCGACAGGCTGTCCGGCTCACGGTCGATCTCCTCGCACCGGGCGCGGATCGTCGGCAGCGCCTCGCGCACTGCGTCGGGCGACATGCCATCGACGTTGAGCTCATCGGCGTAGCGCGCCGCCAGGCGCCAGGTGACCTTCGGCCCGTTGCCGCCAACCATGATCGGCATGCCGTCCGGCTGGATCGGCTTCGGGAAGTTACGGGCATCCTCGACGCTGTGGTGCGTGCCCCGGTAGGTGGCGTGCGCGGGGCCGGGCTCGAGCATGCGGCCGATCACCTCGAGCGCGTCGTGCAGCATCGCGAGGCGCTCCTTCGTCTCGGGGAAGCCGTAGCCGTACGCGTTCCACTCGTCGCGCTTCCAGCCGGCGCCGATGCCGAGCTCGAACCGCCCCCCGCTGATCGTGTCGAGGGTGGAGGCCATCTTCGCGGTGAGCGCCGGATTGCGGAAGCCGTTGCAGATGACGACCTGGCCGAGCCGCACGCGCTCGGTGAGCGCCGCCAGGGCCGAGAGGGACGTGAACGACTCGAAGGTCATCTCGTCGGTCGGCTTCGGCACGGTGTGGAAGTGGTCGAAGAGCCAGACCGACTCCGCACCGATGCGCTCCGCCTGCTGGGCCACTGCGACGGTGCGCGCCCAGGCGCGCTCCGGCTCCCAACCGTCGTACTCCCCCGTCCATCCCTGCGGGACGATCACTCCGAGCTTCATCTCACCTCCCGACGCATGTGCGGATCCTCATCGCACGATCATCTGGGCACGCTCCGGGCCAACCGACACGTGCGAGATCGGGACGCCGGCCAGCGCCTCGAGCCGCTCGACGTAGGCGCGCGCCGCCTCAGGCAGATCGGCCCAGGATCGGCAGGCGGTCGTATCGGTCCGCCAGCCGGGCGCATCCTCGTACACCGGCTCGAGCCGCTCGTAGAGCGACGTGGACGCCGGGACCGTCGTCCACTCGCGGCCGTCCGCCGGATCGCGGTACGCGCGCGCGATCCGCAGCCGCTCGAAGCCGTCGAGGACGTCGAGCTTCGTCAGCGCGATGCTCGAGTAGCCGGCGAGCCGGACGCTGAAACGGACGGCGACGGCGTCGTACCAGCCGCAGCGACGAGGGCGTCCGGTCGACGTGCCGTACTCGACGCCGCGCTCGCGGAGCGCCTCGCCGTCGGCATCGGTCAGCTCGGTCGGCAGCGGTCCGGCGCCGACGGCCGTCGTATACGCCTTCGCCACGCCGAGGACGCGGTCGATGCGGACAGCCGGCAGGCCCGCCCCGAGACTCGCGCCGCCGGGAATCGGGCTCGAGCTCGTGACGTACGGGTACGTGCCCCAGTCGATGTCGCGCATCGTGCCGAGCTGGCCCTCGAGCAGGATGCGCTCCCCGCGATCGAGGGCCTCGTCGACGACCGCCTGGCCATCGGTGACGTGCGGGCGCAGCCGCTCGCCGGCGGCGAGGTACAACTCGGCGATCAGGCGCGTGTCGGTCGCGTCGCGAATGCTCGCGCCGATCTCGTCATCGGTGTCGACGTGGGCCTCGACCATGCGCCGGATGCGCGGCAGCGCCGCGTCCAGGCGGGCCTGGAACATGTCGGGATCCATGAGGTCGACGATACGGATCCCGCGCCGCGCGACCTTGTCCACGAATGCGGGGCCGATCCCGCGCGACGTCGTGCCGAGCTTCGCGGCACCGCGCTCGCGCTCCTCGAGCTGGTCGAGCAGCACGTGGTACGGCATGACGAGATGGGCGCGATCGCTGATGAGGAGGTTCTCGCAGGCGAATCCCGCCGCCGACAGCCCGTCGAGCTCGCCGACGAGCGCGGGCGGGTTGATGACGACGCCGTTGCCGAGCAGGTTCCGCGTTCCGGGATGGAAGATGCCAGACGGGATGAGGTGCAGCTTGAAGTGGCCGTGCGCGTTGACGACCGTGTGCCCGGCGTTGTTGCCGCCGCCGTAGCGAATGACCAGGTCGGCTTCGTCGGCGAGGTAGTCGACGACGCGACCCTTGCCCTCGTCGCCCCACTGGGCGCCCACGACAGCGATAACGGACATGGCGCGGCGGCGACGACCTCGGTGCGGCGGGGAGCGGTCACATCCTAGCGCCGGTCCCTCGGACGCGGCGGCTTCAGCCGCCGTTGCCGTTCAGCCAGAGCCACTCGCGCAGGGTCAGGCCAGACACGGTGATGCTGGACGCGAGGTCGCGACCGACGTAGCGGTAGTGCCAGGGCTCGTGCTCATAGCAGACGGTCGCGAACCGGTCGCGCGGATAGCTCATCACGAAGCCGTAGTGCCATGCGTTCGCCTTCATCCAGGCCCCGGCCGGCGTCGCGCCCCAGTCGGCGTAGTCCCACGGAGCGATGCCACCGACGTGCGTGAAGTCGACGGTCGTCCCAAGCTGGTGCTCCGAGTGTCCGGCCCGCGCGCTCCTGCGCAGGGCTGTCTCGTATCCGCGGACGCTGACCCAGTAGTCGAACGTCGCCTGCTGCGTCGCGTAGCTGCGGAAGGCGCTCACAACCCGCAGCGGCCGGCCGGCGGCGCGAGCGGCGTCGGCCATGGCGCGCAGGTCGGAAATGACGTGGGCGCGCAGCGCGTGGCCGGTGTTGAGCCCCGCGGCCGAGGTGTCGACGAGGTCACCCGGGTGATATTCGGACGGCAGCATGTAGATCGGGTCGAGGAGCGTGCGGCGCCAGTCGTCGTACCCGGCGAACGGCGTCGGAACGTCCAGGTACGCACAGGCGGGCAGCGGCGGCAGGTCGCCGAGGGCCACGCGCAGGTCGAACGTGACGCGGTCCGTGACGACCGTCTGCCCCCCGAGCAGCACGACCCGCCCCGGAGCGAGCCGAGCCGCCTCGTCGGACACGACCGGCGGCAGCGAGCGGCCGGGGACGAGCAGCAGGCCCGCCCCGCTGGCCGCCGCCGCCGGGACCGCGACGAGGGCGTCGGGAAAGGACGACCCGGTCGCCACGAAGAGACCGGCGGCGGGTGCCGGCGTCATCGAGCTGACCGCGACGCCGGTCGCGTAGCGATCGCCCCCGGCGAGCCGGCCGACGGCGCCGGTCGTCGCCAGTGTCGCGAGCCGCGCGGCGACCCCATCGGAGACGGCGCCGGGGCCCCCGAGAACGAAGATCTGGGCCGGGGCCAGCCGGCGGAGCTCGGCCTCGGTCGCGGCCGGCAGAGCGTTCGGTGCACTGAGCAGCACGGGACTGCCGGAGCCCGCGGCCGCGACGCCGCCGACGAGCGCGTCCGGGAAGGCCGTCCCGGTCGCGACGTAGGCCGCGGCGATGCCCTGACCGAAGTGGCTCGCGCTGACGAGCGCGGCCGTCTCGTACCGGTCCGCGCCGCCGATCCGTGTGACCCCGCCGCCGGTCTGGTAGGCGGCGAGCGCATTCAGGACCTCGTCGGAGATGACGCCCGCGCCGCCGAGGACGACGATCCGCTGCGGCTGGAGACGCGACAGCTCGGCGGCCGTCGGCGCCGGAATCGCGCCGCGCGAGACGAGCAGGATCGGGCCGCGGGCGAGGGCCGCGGCCGGGCCTCCGGCAAGAGCGTCGGGGAAGTCGTCGCCTGTCGCGACGTACGCCGCCGCCAGGCCCGGACCGAAGTGGCTCGCGCTGACGAGCGCCGCGGTCTCGTAACGGTTCGCTCCGCCCAGGCGCACGATCGGCATGCCCGCCGCGTCGGTCGTGTCCGGGGCCTGAACCGCGGCGCCACCGACGGCGAGGGCGGCCGCGATCGTCAGTCTGAGGAGGCGGGCTTGCATTACCGAACGCTCGAAGCGAAACGTGGCCTCATCCTCGTGCCGTCGAGACGGCTGGGCATCGGTCGAATGTCCTGCCAGCGATCCGACACTCGGCGGGAACGTCAACGGCGGCGCCCGTCGGGCGCCGCCGTCCATCGGCCATGCTCGTGCGGTGCCGCTCAGGCGCGGGCGCGGACCTTGTCGAAGCAGTTCGAGCAGTACACCGGCCGGTCGTTGCGCGGAAGGAAGGGCACGAGCGCCTGGCCACCGCACTCGGCGCAGACCGCCGCATGCATCTCCCGCTGGCCTCCGTTCTCGCCCCCGGAGCTGAGCCCGAGCGCGCGATTCTGCTTGGCGACGGCGCGGCAGCTCTGGCAGCGCTGGGGCTCGTTCACGAGGCCCTTGCTGGCGTAGAACTCCTGCTCGCCGGCGGAAAAGACGAAGTCCATGCCGCAGTCGCGACAGCGGATGGTCTTGTCGGCGTACACCCTTCCCAGTGCCTCCTGCTCTCACACGTCCGGCCCGGATTTGGACGTTGGCCGTCTGCGGGAGGCCGGGATCTGCGTTCAAATCGGGGGCGCGGATCGGGGAGCTCGGGTCAGACGCTGGTGGACCGGTCGTTACTAGCGCCCGAGTGTACACCCGAGGACAAGCCCTATCGGCGGACGAGGGCTTGCCCGCTTTGGGGGTGCGTTCGCGGGTCAGTAGGCGGCGATCTCCTCGCGCGCGGCGACGGAATAGAAGCGGGTGTTCGCCTTGCGGAACTGGAGCGGCACCTCGCCGATCGGTCCGTTGCGATGCTTCGCGATCTTCGCCTTCACGAGCTCCACATCCGCGTCCGGGTTCTGGTCGCCGTCGCGGTACAGGAAGATGACGACGTCGGAGTCCTGCTCGATGCTGCCCGACTCGCGCAGGTCCGACAGCCGGGGCTCGGCGGTCCCTCGCTGCTCGACGCCACGGGAGAGCTGGGAGAGGGCCACGACCGGGACCTTCAGCTCGCGCGCGAGCTGCTTGAGCCCCCGGCTGATCTCGGAGACCTCCTGGACGCGGTTCGCGTCCTTGTTCGGGGTCGACGCCTGCATGAGCTGGAGGTAATCGACGATGACGAGGTCGAGCCCGTGCTGCTCGGCCTCCAGCCGGCGTGTCTTCGTCCGCAGCTCCATGACCGACAGGGCCGGCGAGTCGTCGATCCACATCGGTGCCGTGGCCATCTCGTTCATGACGATGGCGATCTTGCTCCAGTCGGTCTCGTCGACGAAGCCGGTCTGGAGCGGGCGCGGATTGATGCCCGTCTCGGCCGAGAGCAGGCGCAGGGCGAGCTGCTCCTTGCTCATCTCGAGGCTGAAGACGGCGACCTTCTTGC
>CAZKFP010000207.1:0-3302 GCA_964552085.1 uncultured Steroidobacteraceae bacterium | reverse complement strand
GTGATCGTCGGGATGATGAAGAGCATGTTGCAGAGGCCGATGATCGCGAAGAGGCCGATCGCGATGAACGGGTCGGTGACGAGCCCCGCCGCGATGAGCGACAGCCCCATGCCGATGAAGCCGGCCAGGATCATCGGTCCCTTCTGGATCCGGTCGCCGATGGCGCCGACCGTGATGCCGCCGATGACGCTGCCGAGGGCGACGGCGGTCAGGAGCAGCGCGTAGACCGTCGCCGGCTCGAGCTCGGAGCTGACGAGGATGCGCTCGGCGTACGGCAGGCTCGCCACGATCTCGGCGCCGACCGCGAGCTGGGCGACCGTCGAGATGACCGTGTTGCTGAAGAGCGTCGGCTGGCGCCGGAGGAAGCGCCAGCCCTCGACGATCTCGCTCCACACGGCGCCAAGGCGGAACGGGCTCGTGATCAGCTCCTGCTTCGGAACGCTCATCGCGAAGATGAGGAGCGCGCTGACGAGGTACGTGAAGCCGCCGATGAAAAAGGCGAGGGCCAGCGAGTCCGGGCGCAGGGCCGCGATGAGGATGCCGGCCAGCGGGAAGCCGACGAGGTCGGCGGTCGTGTCGGCGACGCTGCTCATCGAGTTCGCCGTGACGAGGTCTCGCTCCTCGACGACCGCGGGGATGACGGCGGTCTTCGCCGGCCGGAAGAGGAGCGTCACCGTGGCGATCGCGAAGGCCATGACGTACACGAGCCCGATCTGGATGTCGGCGACGAACGGGACCGCCACGAGCAGCGCGGCGCGCACGACGTCGCAGATGAGCATCGTCCAGCGCCGGTCCCAGCGGTCGACGAGCGCGCCGGCGAGCGGCCCGAGCAGGACGCTCGGAATGGCCGTGGCCGCGAACGTGAGCCCGACCTCGATCGCGGAGCCGGTGGCCACGAACACGAGGATCGCGACGGCGACGGTGTGGATCCGCTCGCCGAAGAGGCTGACGAGCTGGCCGACCCAGAGGAGCGAGAAGTTCCGGTTGCGGATGAGGCGCAGGTACGGCGACTGGCGACGGACGCCGGCCTCGGCCGCCTCCTCGCGGGTCATCTCGGCCGGGACGCGGCCGCTCTCCATGTACGGGATCGCGAACGCCGTCCCGCCGGCGCCGGCACGCGTCACCTGGTTGCCGAGGGCCAGGGTCGAGCGGCCGGGGACGTCGTCGCGCGTCATCGAGTACACGATCGCCCAGAAGATCCCGAGCGCCAGGAGCACGTCGCCGATGCTGACGACGTCGCGGATGAACGGGATCGGGATCGGGATGACGTCGCCGAACAGGCCGCCGCTCGCGACGAAGGCGGCGACCGTCTCCGCGGTCAGGATGAAGTGGAACGGGTCGTTCGCGATCGCGGACTCCGGCAGGCCGGAGGCGACGAAGGCGGCCGCCCAGATCGGCATCTGGCCGGCGTTGATGAGCACGGCGGCCATGTTCGCGCCGATGCCGACCGCCGCGATCTGGAGCCCCGGGACGCGCCAGTTGCCCCACAGCCAGGCGAGGATGAGCCCGTACGCGGCGATGTACGCCCAGCCGACCGGGATGTCGGCCAGGCCCTCGATGTCGACCTCCCGGGTCAGGTCGGCACCGAAGCGGAGCGCCAGGGCGACGAGCAGGAGAACGAGCCAGCGCAGCTTCAGGTTCGCGAGGCGGGGCAGCCCACCCCCGGCCAGGGCACCGACGACGAGCGCCGCGACGATGGCGCTAAGAAACATCGTCCGAGGCCAGCGCGGGCCTCGCCAACTCCGTCGTCGGGTGGTCGTCGTCTCGCGGGTCGGGGCGGTGGAGCATCGTCGGCAGCTCGTCGGGGCGGTCCGGCGGCCGGTCGAGGATGCCGCGGTCGAGGTTGACGAGGATCGGCACGATCGTCGGGTCGAACTGGATGCCGGTGAACTTCTCCAGCTGGTCGACCGCCTGCTCGTGCGTGAGCGGCGTCTTGCGGTACGGGCGGGAGCTCGTCATCGCCTCGTACGCATCGGCGATCGTGAGGATGCGCGCGCCGAGCGGGATGTCGAGCGCCTCGACGCCGTCGGGGTAGCCGGAGCCGTTGAACCACTCGTGGTGCGCCTTGATGAGCGGCGCCTCTTCGCTCAGCTGCGTCGCCGGCGCCACGATCTCCGCGCCGATCGTCGGGTGCTGGTTCATGAGCATCCGCTCGCCCTTGTCGAGCGGCCCCTCCTTGAGCAGGATCGCGTCGCGGATGCCGATCTTGCCGACGTCGTGCAGCAGCCCGGCCCAGCGGATCTTCTCGATCTCGGTCTCGGGAAGGCGCATGACGCGCGACATCTCCTGGGCGATGTGGCTCACCCGGCTCGAGTGGTTGCGGGTGTACTTGTCGCGCGCGTCGACCGCCTTCGAGAGCGCCTCGATCGTCTGCTCGAACAGCTCGCGCGTCTCGACGAAGCGCGCGTACGCCAGCCGGGTCGTGAAGAGCGGGACGACGAAGAGCGGGGTCGCCCACCAGCCCACGCCATTCGGCAGCTGGAACACCTGGGCCATGAGCCACGCCACGGGGGCAAGGCCGATCAGGTTTGCGGCAATCCCGCTAACGTCTTGGGCCCAGATGGTGCGCGACGGCACACCGGTGCGCGCACTTACCGCCATGACTGCCATCGTCCAGTTGATCAGATACACGATGGCGCAGGCGGCGAGAAACGCGAACAACTCGATGAGGGGGGCAAGCTCCGACTCTTCGGGAGTCAGAACGAGTCTGCCAAACTCCAGAACCGGGCCGCCAAGAACGACTGCTATCACGATGGCGGCGTGATTGAACAAAGTTCCGTACCATGGAACCTGCCCCCGGACTTCGCGCGGATCCAATGTCCCGACTAGAGCGACGAAGGCTCCGGCGAATGGGCCTCCGAGGAAGAGCGCCGCAACAATAGGGGCGGCGCTCACAGATACCACCGAACCCCGTGGCAGGCGCACCGGCATGCTACTGGCGAGCAGTGTCATGGCCGTCCAGAAGACCAATCCCGGGATTCCACCGATGGCCGGTCGGACGGGGAACAGGACAAAAGCCGCCGCAATTGCTACAACTGCGGCGGCTGTCGTCGTTAGGACTAGGCGGCTAACTCGGCTGCTCACTGGTCCACCGATGTGGTAAGGCCAGCGAGTCTAGCATTGCTCGCTTACCAGCCTCGGACTGCAGCGCCTCCAGACAATGCCAGCGCTACCATGGTTCCCAAGGTGGTTAGCACCGTAGCGATGCGATTGATCCGATGCATACCAGTCCCATCCTCAGCGGGCTGCTACCAGCCCTTGATGATCTCTCTTGACATCAGAAGGTGCCCTCTTCTGAGCGT
>CAZKFP010000206.1:0-8445 GCA_964552085.1 uncultured Steroidobacteraceae bacterium | reverse complement strand
CGAGCGTCGAACGATCAACTACGAAGTCACCACCGCGCTGCGCGAGCGCCTCCCACGGCTCCACCTCGGCACGGGGTGACTGCGAGCGGCATCGAGAACGAAGGCGTCATGGCAGAACCGAGCCCCGGCCTCACGACGGACGGCCCCGCGCGACGGGTGGCCGATGAGCTCGACCGCATGGGCCTCGCCGTCCCGGGGCGACTCCTCGTGGACGCCCACCGCCTGCTCGCCCCGTTCCTCGCCGACGTCGGCGCCGCCGTCGGACCACTGATCGGGACCACGTTCGGGCGCGCCGCCGACGATCCGCGGGCCCTGCTCGAGGACCCGCGCGGGCTCGACCGTCTCGTCGAGCAGCTGGACCGCCGCGCGCAGGGGGATCCGCGTGCCGACCCCAGCTGAGCTCATCGCCCAGCTCGTCCGCTTCGTCGGCGAGGTCCTGGGCGCCTCCTCGCTACGCTTCGAGGCGGGCCCGACCCTCGTCCTGCTCGGGAACGTCCTCGTCTTCCTCCAGCTCGTGGCACGTCCGGTGAGCCGCTGGGTCACGACCGATGCCGGCGGGCTCGCCGGCCTGGGACGCTCGATGGCACTCGCCGCGGAGGCCGGCACCGATGCCGTCGTGTCGCTCGGGACCGGTGGCCTGGCGCGAGCGACCGACGCCCACTCCCGCCTCCAGACGCTCGCGGCCCTTCCGATGCTCGGCCACGTCGCCCGCGCCGCGGCGCGCAGCGGCGTCCCGCTGCGCGTGCTCACGAACGACGCGCTCGCCGGCGTCGTAGCCGCCGCGACGCTCGACGACGCGCACGCGCACACCGCGACCCTCGAGCGGGTCGGCCGCTCGCGGATCGTGATGATGGGGGAGGGTCGCCCCGCCGCCGCGGGCCTCGTCATGACGACCCGTGCCCGTCCCGCGGCGGCCGTCGCCGCCGGTAGCCTGCGCGAGGAGGCCGCGCTCCACCTCGATGGCCTGCGCGGCAGCGCGGGCTCGCTCACCGCCGCCTCTGCCGACGTGGCGCAGGCGCCGATGCTCCTGCTCGCCGGCGGCGGCGCGCTCATCGGCGCGGAGGCCTACCAGGCGGCCGCCGACCTGCGCGCCGATGTGAACGAGCGCGCGATGGTCATGGCCGCGAATCGGATGATCGTCGTCGCGGTCGCGGTGCTCGCCGTCGGTAGCGCGCTCGCATTGTCCGGGATCATCGACCCAAGCGACCTGCTGCTCGGGATCGGGCGCGAGTGAGGCGTCCCACGATCCCGGCGCTCGTCGTCGTCGTCGGCCTGCTGCTGCTCGCGGACCTGCTCCTCGTCAATAGCGCGCTGGCCGAGGTTGCCGGCCTGGCCGTCGACGCCGCCATCCTCGTCGCCGCCGGGGCCGCCCTCGCCGGCGTCGGCGCGCTCGCGATCCGACGAGGCGGCGACGTGTGGCGCCGGCGCGGGGATCCGATCGGCGCCGGCCTCGTGCTCGGCGGGATGGCCGCGGTGCTCATCGCCGGGCTACGTCCAGGAGCCGCGGGCGCGGCCGATCCGGCCGTCGGCTGGCTCGTGAGCGCGCTGCTCATCCCGATCGGCGCGACCCTGTTCGGCCTCCTGTTCGTGACGACGCTCTTCGCCGCGCGACGGTCGATGGCACTGCGCAGCCGAGAGGCTGCCGTCCTCGTCTCGGCGGCGCTCGTCGTCCTCGTCCTGCTGCTGCCCCTCGGCGGTGCTGCCGGCACGTGGCTTTCGGGGGTCGCGAGCTGGGCCCTCGAGGTGCCGATCGGGGCGGTCTTCCGCGGCATGCTCATCGGCGTGGCGATCCTGTCCGCCGCCTTCGCCGCGCGGACGATCCTCGGCGTCGGCACGACCGATGAGTGATCGACGCGCGCTCCTCGCGCGCCTGGCTCCGCTGGCGCTCCTTGGCGTCCTGTCCGTCACGCTGCTGCCGGACACCGGCATCGGCCTGCGCCTGCCCAGCTCCGATGCCTCGCCGGTGTCGGAGACGCGCGCGGCGCTCGACCGGCTGGACGAGGGCGCGACCGTCCTCGTCGGGTTCGATCCCGACCTTGGCACGTACGCGGAGATCCGGCCGACCGTTCGGGCGCTCGTCGCCGACCTGCTCGGGCGCGGCGCGACCCTCGCGTTCGTGAGCCTGACGCCCGAGGGGCGGGCGCTCGCGATCGCCGAGCTCGGGCGCCTCGAGCGGCTGGCGGTCGATCCGGGCGCGGTCGTCGACCTCGGCTTCCTGCCCGGCGCCGAGGCCGCCCTCGTCCGGCTGGCGCGGGGCATCGGCCCCGTCCTCGCCGACGGGCTCGTCGCTGGGCTGCCGCGTGAGACGACGCTGTCTGGAGTTGCCATGGCGGTCGTCGTCGGCGGGAACGACCTCGGGGCCCGCAGCTGGGTCGAGCAGGTTGCACCGCGCGCGGACGATTTCGACATCGTCGCCGTGGCGCCGACCGTGCTGCTGCCCGAGCTACAGCCGTACATCGCCAGCGGACAGCTGGCCGCGCTCCTCGCCACGCCGCGCGACGGGGCGGCGTACCGCGAGTCGCTCGACCTCGGAGCGCTCGCCCCCGTCACCGATCCGCGACCGGGCGCGCCTCCCCTGGCGATCCTTGTCGGCGTCCTCGTGGCGATCGGTGTCCTGGGTGAGGCTGTCGGCGCACGCGTGGCGGGCGCGCTGCGAGCGCAGCGGACGCGGGAGGTCACGTGAGCGGGCTCTTCGGCGCGGAGCCCGTCGACCAGGCTGCAACCTGGGTCGCGGCCGCCGCCACCCTGATCGTGCTGGGCGGGCTGCTCGGCGAGCGCCGGTTCTTCGGCTGGTCGCAGCACCTGCTCGCCGGCCTGGCGACCGGCTTCCTCGCCCTGCTCGCGATCACCGAGGTCCTCGTGCCACGCCTCCTCGCGCCGCTCGCCGCCGACCCGGTCGGGCGCGCCGAGCTCTGGTTCGGCGTTGCGCTCGTCGGCGTGGCCGCCGGAGCCCCGTGGCTGCCACGCATCGTCTCGGCCGTGCCCCTGTCGATCGCCATCGGGGCGCTTGCCGCGTTCGCGCTCGGTGGCGCGGTCGTCGGCACGCTGCTTCCGCAGCTCGCCGCGGCGGTCGCGCGGCCCGAGCCGACGCTCGTCGCGACGCTCGCCAGCGTCGCTGCGGCGACGGTCAGCGGCCTCGTGCTCATCGGGTTCGTGCATGGCACGCCGCGCGGGCGGTTCCTGACCGCCGCGGCCACGTCCGGCCGCTGGCTCATGCTCGCCGGCCTCGGCGGCTGGCTGGGCTATCTCCTCTTCTCGCGCCTCGTCCTCCTCATCGACCGGTTGAGCTTCCTCGTAGGCGACTGGCTGGGACTCCTGCCATGACGACGGTCAGCACGGAGCTCGCGCTCCTCATCGACGTCGGGTCCGCCTGGGCCAAGGCCGGCGTCATCGGCCGCGTTCGCGGTCGTTGGCGGCTCGTCGCCCATGCCGCGCAGCCGACCGCCTGGGGCGAGGTCGAGCTGCGGCGCTCCCTCGTGGCCCAGCTCGACGCGGCCGGGGACTCGCGACTGGCCGGCCGCCACGAGGAGCTCCTCGCCGGCGCGAACCGGATCGAGTGCCACACGGCCGAGCGGCCCGGCCGGCTCGCTGTCGTGGCCGTCTCGCGCGAGCTCTCGGGCGCCACGGCCCGTCGCGCGGCGGAGGCGGCGGGCTGGCAAGTGGCCGAGTTCGTGACGCTCGACGACGGCCGCACCCTGGCGGAGCGCCTGGCGACGCTCCAGGGCGCCGAGGTCGAGGCCTGGCTCGTGGCCGGTGGCTTCGACGACTCCCGAAGCCCCCGCGCCCTCGAGGCGGCCGCGCTCGTTGCCTCGGCGCGCCTGCCAGACGGCGGTCCGGTCGTCTGGGCCGGCTCGGCGCTCCTCGCCGACGAGGTCGTCGCCCGCTTCGAGGATGGAGCGGCCTCGGCCGTCGCGAACCCGCGGCCCGACGCGCGTCGCGAGGAGCCCGGCGCGCTCCGCGACCGGCTGCAGGCCATCCTGCGACGCTCCGTGGCGCAGGAGGACGAGTCACACCTTTCCCCGGTGGCGTTCGCGCGCGCGATCGGCGCGCTGGCGGCCGACGGCGGGCTGCGCGTCCTCGGGATCGACCTCGGGGCCCGGGGCGCGGTGCGGGTGCTCGCGGAGCCGGATGGGAGCCGGGCGGTCTCGGTCCACTCGAGCGGCGGGCTGGCCGGCGCGGCGTCCGTGGGGGGTGCGGCGGGTCGTGTGGCGCGCATGGCGGGCGATGCCGGCGACGAGGCAACGGTCGCGGACGTGCTCCAGACCCTGCGCGCCCGGCCGGCGAGCCTGCCGCAGACGCCGGAGGAGCTCGCGGCCACGCAGGCGGCGGCCCGCTTGCAGATCGCGGCGATCGTCGATGACGGCGGCCCGGGCCCGGTCGACCTCGTCGTCGGCGCCGGGCGGACGATCGCCTGCGCCCCACAACCGGCCCAGGCGGCGCGGATGCTCCTCGACGGCGTTCGCCCGATCGGCGTGACGCAGCTGGCGATCGATGCGGCATCGATCCTCGGCCCGATCGGCTCGCTCCCCGACGACGAGATCCGCGAGGGGATGACGCTCCTGTCCGACGACCTCCTCGTCCCGCTCGGCACCTCCGTCGTTTCTCGCGGCGGCGAGCCGGGCGAGGTCGCGATGCGCGTCACCGTCCACCGGCCGGGGTGGCCCACGCCGGCGCCGGTGGAGGTGCGCGTCGGCCAGCTCCAGGTCGTGCCCCTCGCGCGCGGGCAGGAGGCGGAGCTCCTCATCGAGCCCGCCCCGGGCGTGAGCGTGGGTGCGGCGCGCCGCTCCCCGCGCGTCCAGGCCCGCGCGACCGGCGGGGCAGTCGGGCTCATCCTCGATGCCCGGGGCGTCCCGATCGCCCTTCCGAAGCGCGGTGACGATCGACGCGCCGTGCTCGCCGGATGGCGCGATGCGCTCGGCCGCGAGGCGGAGCGGCTGCCGTGAGCGTCCTGCATCGGGTCCGTCTGCCGCTCGGGGCGATCACGACCGTGGAGGTCGGGCGGCGCGTCGAGCCGTCCGACGTCCTGGCCACCCGCCGCCCGCCCGGCGGAGGCACGAGCCTGCCCGTCGCGACGCGGCTGCGTCGTCCCGCGGCCGCCACCGGCGAGCTCCTGCGCGCGGCACCGGGGTCCATTCTCGACGCGGGGGACCTGCTCGCATCGGATGAGAGCGGGCACGAGGTCCGGGTCCCGGAGGCCTGTCTCTTCCTCGGCTACGACGCCGACGACGGAACGGCGCTCGTCGCTCCGCTCGGGGCAACCCAGCCGATCCTCGGCCACGTGCGTGGCGAGGTCACGGCCGTCGACGCGGAGGCGATCGAGATTCGGGTCGCCGGCGCGCTCGTCACGGGCGTCGGGGGCAGCGGCGCCGCGGTCCACGGGGAGCTGCGCCTGGCGGTCAGCGAGCCCGGGGAGGAGCTGCGAGCCGGCGCCATCGACGTCGGCGCGACCGGAAAGATCGTGATCGGCGGGTCGCGGGCTTCGGCCGAGACGCTCACCCGCGCGCGGGCGATGGGGGTGGCCGGCATCGTCCTCGGCGGCGTGCGCGACAAGGAGCTGCGCGACTTCGAGGCCACCCAGCTGCGGCGGCGCGAGGTCGGCGTGCGGGGTGACTTCGCGATCGTGATGCTCGAGGGCTTCGGGAAGATCGGCCTCGACGCGGGGCTCTACGCCTGGCTTCGTTCGCACGAGGGCCGGATGGCGAGCCTCTTCGGCGAGCGAGCGCTCCTGTACGTCTACGACGCCGATCCGCCACCCGCCCGCCGGGCCCTGGCGCGCGTCGGCGACCGGGTGATCGCGCACCGCCGGCCATTCGCCGGCGCGGGCGGCGAGCTCGTCCGCGTGCTCGATCTCCCGCACGTGAGCGCGTCCGGGGTCACCGCGCGCTCGGGACTCGTTCGCTTCGAGGACGGTCGCAGCGCGATCGTGCCGCTCGCGAACCTCGAGGCCACCGAGGGCCACGACGGCGCCTGAGCCCAGCCTTCCTATACTTTCCGCCATGGACCGATCCATCGCGCCAGCCATCGCGCCCGCCGCGCTGCGCAGCCACGGGCCCGACGTCACGCGCGCGCTCGGCCGTGCGCTCGGGCGCGCGGCGGCGCCGGGGACGGTGCTCGCGCTCATCGGCGAGCTCGGTGCCGGCAAGACGCAGCTCGCGAAGGGCGTCGCCGATGGGCTCGATGTGCGCGGCGTCGTCAACAGCCCGACCTTCGTCCTCATGAACGAGCATGCCGGCCGGCTGCGGCTCTACCACGTCGACGCCTATCGCCTTGGCGACCCGGAGGAGGCGCTCGCCGCCGGTCTCCTTGACGATCGGCAGGCCGACGGCGTCGTCGTCATCGAGTGGGCCGAGCGCCAGGCCGGCCTCCTGCCGGCGGAGCGCCTCGAGATCCGGCTCGTGACCCCGCCCGGCGAGCCGTCGACGCGCGACCTGCGCTGGGAGGCGCACGGCGACGCCCACCGGCGCCTGGCGGACGCGGCCCTGCGCACGTCGTGATCATCGGCATCGACGGCGCATCGACCGACCTGTCCCTGGCCCTTGGGCACCCGGATGGGGAGATCGTGGACGAGGCGGCCTGGACGACGCCGCAGCGGCAGTCCGCCGAGCTCCTGCCGCGGCTCCTCGAGCTCATGGAGCGCCACGGGACGGGGTGGGACGGCGTGACGGCGCTCGCGGCCGGCACCGGGCCGGGCTCGTTCACCGGCCTGCGCGTGGCGCTCGCCCTCGCCAAGGGGTTGGCGGTGGCGCTCGGGCGCCCGATCGTGGGGGTTCCGAGCCTGCCCGCCTGGCTCGAGGCGCAGCCCGACGCGGACGCCGCACTCGCCCGCGCCGGAGCGCGCGAGGCGTACCTGCTCACTCGGGGAGCCGACGGGCCGGTCCTCGTCGACCGCGACGACGTGCCCGGGGCGCTCGGCACTGCGATCGTCGTGGCTCCCGCGGACCTTGCTCTCACATTCGGGCTGACCGATGCGCGTCGAGCCCGCGGGGCGGTGGCGATCGTCCGCAGCGCCGCCGAGCGGCTGGCAGCCGATCCCGGTGGTGACGACGTGCGGCGCCTGGAGCCGCTCTACCTTCGCGCGCCGCGAGGCGTGACGGCCGAGGGCGAGGGGCGCGTGAAGTGGCTCTGACCGCGCGGGTCGTGATCGCCCCGATGCGCATCGACGACGTCCCCGCCGTCCACGAGATCGAGCGTCTCAGCTTCAGCACGCCCTGGCCCGCGTACGCCTTCGAGCAGGAGCTGAAGGGCAACCGGCTGGCGCACTACCTCGTGGCGCGCGCCGGCGACCGGATCGTCGGCTTCGCCGGGATGTGGCTCATGGTCGACGAGGCGCACGTGACGACGTTCGGCGTCCTGCCCGACTGGCGCCGGCAGGGGATCGGACGCCAGCTGCTGCTCGGCCTCGCCGAGCTGTCGGTCGCCGTCAGGGCCGCGCGCATGACGCTCGAGGTGCGCGCGTCGAACGAGATCGCCCAGGCCCTGTACAGCGGGTTCGGGTTCGAGGTGGCGGGCCGTCGGCCGGGGTACTACACGGACAACGGCGAGGATGCGCTCGTGATGACGACGCCCGGCCTCGCGGATCCGCGCATGCTCGAGATCATGGCCACCGAGCGCGAGCGGCTGGAGCGATGAGCGCGCCGCGCATCCTCGCCATCGAGAGCTCGTGCGACGAGACCGGCGTCGCCGTCGTCAGCGGCGGACGCCGGATCGAGGCGAACCAGGTCGCGTCGCAGGTCGCCGTCCACGCCGCGACCGGTGGCATCGTGCCGGAGGTTGCGGCGCGCCAGCAGCTGCGCTGGATCGTGCCGACCCTCGAGGTCGCGATGGACGAGGCCGGCGTCACGTGGGGCGACCTCGACGCGGTCGCGGTTACGTACGGGCCCGGGCTCATCGGCTCGCTGCTCGTTGGCGTCAACCTGGCCAAGGCGGTCGCGACCGCCCACGACCTGCCGCTCGTCGCGGTCAACCACATCGAGGGGCACATCTACGCCAACTGGCTGGTCGCAGCCGGGACCGATGGCCCGCTGCCGCCGGAGCCCGACTTCCCGCTCCTCTGCCTCGTCGTGAGCGGCGGCCATACGCAGCTCGTGCTCATGCACGACCACGGCCGGTACACCCTGCTCGGCCAGACGGTCGACGATGCGGCCGGCGAGGCGTTCGACAAGGTCGGCCGGCTCCTCGGCCTGCCGTATCCGGGCGGTCCGGCGATCTCGGAGACCGCCGAGGGCGCGACGCCCGCGACGCGCTTCCCCCGGGCGCGCACGGAGGGCCCGTACGACTTCAGCTTCTCGGGGCTGAAGACCGCGGTCCTGCGCGAGGTGAGCGGCTATCGGGACCGCGGCGTGCCGGTCCCGGTCGACGGGATCGCCGCCGCCTTCGAGGAGGCGGTCGTCGACGCCCTCGCTACGAAGACGGTCCGCGCGTCGCGCGACCTCGGCGTGGCGGGCG
>CAZKFP010000205.1:0-4101 GCA_964552085.1 uncultured Steroidobacteraceae bacterium | reverse complement strand
GTGCCGAACAGGACGGCGAACGTCAGCCCGAGGAAGAGGACGTTGTTCAGCAGGAACGCCGACTCGCGGCTCACCGTCCCCGCGGGCCGCCCGCCGCCGGCCAGCTCCGGGAGCCGCCAGACGAGGAGCGTGAGCGATCCGGCCATCGCGAGGACGATGCCGCCGAGGAACCAGGGGCCGATCGCCGACTGGGTGAAGGAGTGGACGCTCGCGACGACGCCGGAGCGGGTGAGGAACGTTCCGACCAGGGTGAGGACGAACGTCGCGATGACGAGCGCCGCGGCCCAGATGCGCAGGCCGCCGCGCCGCTCGGCGACCATCGATGAGTGGATGAAGGCGGTCGCCGTCAGCCACGGCAGGAGCGCGGCGTTCTCGACCGGGTCCCAGGCCCAGTAGCCGCCCCATCCGAGCACCTCGTAGCTCCACCACGCGCCGGCGACAACCCCGAGCGTCAGGAAGATCCACGGGATCAGGGTCCAGCGCCGCACGATGCGCAGCCATTCCTCGTCGAGCCGGCGCGTCGCGAGGGCCGCGATGCCGAAGGCGAACGGCACCGCCAGGCCCGTGTAGCCGAGGTAGAGCAGCGGCGGATGGAGCGCCATGAACGGGTGGTTCTGCAGGAGGGCGTTCGGGCCGAGGCCCTCGGCCGCGACCGGCGTCGTGAGCGTGAACGGGTTGCCCGGCCAGACGATGACCGAGAAGAAGAAGACGTTGACGCCCGCCAGCGTGGCGCCGACCCACGGCATGAGCGAACGGTGACGATCGCGGTGGCGCCACAGGACGAGCGAGGCCCAGCCGGTGGCGAGGAGCGCCCAGAAGAGGATCGATCCCTCGAGGGCGGCCCACAGGCTGATCGCGCTGATGAACGGCGGCGTCGTCGTCGCGTTGTTCTCGGCGACGTACAGCACGCTGAAGTCGTGCGTCAGCAGCGAGATCGTCATCGCGACGCAGCCGACGAGGGCCGCCAGGAATGAGCCGATGACCGCGCGCCGCCCGCTCACCACCAGGCGCGGGTCGCCGCCGCGCGCGGCGACCAGGTGGGCGATCACCGCGTACGCCGACAGGCCCAGCCCGACGAGGACCGCCGTGTGGCCGATGCTCGGGATCATTCGCCGGGGATGTACGCGTCGCGCGAGGGCTGCGTGCCCGGCTCCGGCGCCTCGTAGCTCTCGTCGTGCTTGACGATGACCTGCGTCGCCTGGAACACGCCGTCGGCACCGAGCGATCCCTCGACGACGGCGCCACTTCCCTCCCGGAACGAGCGGGTCGGCGCGACGGTCGAGTGGACCGTGATCTCGGCCTCGCCGTCGGTCAGGACGAACGTCAGGTCGGTCGCCGGCCCGCGCACGCTGCCGGCCTGCACCTGGCCCCCGAGGCGCACCGTCTCGCCGACACCCGCATCGCCGCGCTCGAGCAGCTCGGTGGGGGTCAGGTAGTAGACGAGCGCATTGCCGACGCTGCTGAACGCGAGGTAGGCGACGACGACGAGGACGACCCCGACGAGGACGAGGATGCCCCACGGCCGCCGCGGCGGGGTCAGGGCCGGCTCGACGGGGGCGGCGACCGTCATCGCGCCTCGTCGTCGCGGCCGCGCGCGTCGCGCAGCCGGCGCCAGAGGATGAGCGTGTAGAGCGCCAGCCCACCGACGATCACGCCGTAGGCGGCGATGACGTAGCCCGCATCGCTCACTGCGCCACCTCCGCCGTGCGTGCCTGGAGCAGGTAGCCCCGCCGCGCGGCTTCCTCACGCGCGTGCTCCGCGCGGGCAAGCTGGTAGCGCCGGATCATCAGGTACAGCCACGCCAACGTGAAGGCGCCGAGCATGCCGAGCAGCGTGCCAACGAAGACCATCGGCGCCGCGGGGTTCAGCAGCCGGTCGGGCGAGCCGATCGTCGCGGTCTGGTGCAGGCCGCGCCACCACTCGACGCTGAAGTGCACGATCGGGATGTCGATGGCGGCGACGATCCCGACGACCGCGGCACGCGTCGCGCGGCGCTCGGGGTCATCGGTCAGGCGGCGCAGGAGGAGGTACCCGACGTAGAGCGTCAGCAGCAGGGCGGTCGTCGTCAGGCGCGGGTCCTCCCACTGCCAGAAGACGCCCCACACCGGCCGGCCCCACATCATCCCGCCCCAGATCGCGAACGCGGTGAAAAGGACGCCGATCTCGGCGCCGGCGAGCGCCACGGCGTCGAGGCGCAGGTCGCGCTTCCAGAGCCAGAGGATGCCGAAGAGCGCGGTGACCCCGAACGAGAGGTACGCCAGCCAGGCCGATGCGACGTGCGGGTACATGATCCGCTGCGCATCACCCTGGTTCAGATCGGCCGGCACGACGAACAGGCTGACGGCCGTCGCGCTCGCCACGGCGACGAGCGCCACGAGTCCCAGGATACGGGTCTTCATCAATCCTCCAGCAGGTGGCCGTACGTCGCCGCCCCGGCCACGACCATGATCACGTCGAATGCAACGAGGAGCTGGAGCCAGGCGCCCAGCTCGCCGAACGGGTCGCCCGCGAGCGCCGCGCCGGTCGCCTTGACGGCGCCGAGCAACAACGGCGCGAGGACCGGCAGCATCAGGAGCGGAAGCATGACCTCTCGGGCGCGAAGGCGCACGGTGACGCCGGCGTAGAACGTGCCGACCGCCGCGATCCCGGCCGTGCCGAGCACGACGGTGAGGAGGAGCGGCAGCCAGGCAGCCGCGATGTCGATCGCGAAGAGCACGCCGACTGCGCCGAGCACGACGAGCCCGAGCACGAGCATGACGGCGAAGCCGCCGAGCGTCTTGCCGGCGTAGATCGCGCGACGCGGGATCGGGTAGAGGGCGAGCTGCTCGAGCGCGCCGTCATCGGTCTCGAGCAGGTGCAGGCGGTTGACGGCCAGGATGCCGGCGAAGACGACGGCCAGCCACAGCAGCCCCGGGGCGGCGGCGGCCAGGCGCGCCGAGTCTGGGCCGAGCGCGAACCCGAACAGGAGGAGCACGACGGCCGCGAAGAAGATCGTGCTGACCGTGGCGTGCCGGCCCCGGAGCTCGGCCAGCGCGTCCTTGCGCGCGATCGCCAGGGCCAGGCCGGCCTCGCGGCGCAGGAGGCTCATCGTGCCGCGACCACCGGGCGCGGGTCGGCGGGACGGCCCGGCGGGGTGCTGAGGACGCCGGCGCCGCTCACCTCCACGACGACGCCACGCTCCAGTAGCACGCGCCCGTCGAGGAATGGCTCGAGCCGCTCCGTGGCGTGCGAGGCGATGAGGACGGTGACGCCGACCTCGCGCCACGCGCCGAGCAGCTGCTCGATGAGGCCGACGCCGTCGGCATCGAGCGCCGCAAGCGGCTCGTCGAGCAGGACGAGCGACGCCTGCCCGAGGAGGATGCGCCCGAGCGCGAGCCGCTTTCTCATACCGGCCGAGAACTCGCGCACGAGCGTCTCGGCTCGTTCGCCGAGCCCGACGTCCCCGATCGCGCGGGCGACCCGCGACGCGCGGTCCGCGGTGCCGAGCATCCGGGCCGCGAAGTCGAGATTCTCACGCGCGGTCAGGTCGTCGTACAGGCCGGTGGCGTGCGACAGGTAGGCCACCCGCTCGCGAACGAGGTCGGGTCGCCGGGCGATGTCGAAGCCGTCGACCTGCGCCGAGCCGTACGAAGGAGCGATCGCCGTGGCCAGGAGGCGCATGAGGGTCGTCTTGCCGGCCCCGTTGTCGCCGAGGAGCGCGATCGTCCGCCCGGCATCGACGCGCAGGGAGACGCCGGCCAGCGCCGGGATCCCGGCGTAGAGGCGGGCCAGGTCGGCGGTGAGGACCGCCGGCGGTCGGGTGTCGTGGGCCCCGAGGGAGCGGGGCGACACGTAGATCGTGTTCTGCGGCATGCTCGACGCGGCGGGGCGAAGGTGGGCATCCGCATGATGCGGTCCCCACCCACACGCGTCAAATGCCGGAAGTGCCTCGTAACCGGGCGCGTATCTCGCGTAACCGCCGAATCAGGCCGGTATCGCACAGGAGCCAGATGACCGATGAACCGATCGCGCCCGATGACCATCCCCGCGGCGCTCGCCGCGCTGGCGCTCGTGCTCGCCGCGTGCGGCGCCGCAGCTGACGCCTCCCCGTCGGCGGCGGAG
>CAZKFP010000204.1:0-2752 GCA_964552085.1 uncultured Steroidobacteraceae bacterium | reverse complement strand
AGCTCGCCGCAGGTGTGGGTGCGAAACGCGGTGCTCATGGGAGCGTGCATGGTAGCCGATCGCCCGCGGCTATCATTGCCCGCCGACCATGACGAGCCGCCCGAACCTACACCCACGATCGCGCGTCCTGCGCGATGCCCTGCGCCGCGCGCAGTCCATCGGCCCGTTCTCGCTGCCCCTCGTCGCGGGACTCGGCGCTGGGCTCATCGCCTCGTTCGTCGTGGACGGCCTGCTCTACGAGCGGTTCGGCACGCCGTGGCGGCAGTTCGCCGACGCGACGGCGTTCAGCGTCGTGGCCGCACCGGTCTGGCTCTTCGTGCAGCGGCCGTCGGTCCGTCACGCGCACGAGGTGCTCACCTGGCTGAACGGCTGGGAGACCGAGCGCTGGCAGGCCGAGCTGGGACGCCGCCTGCCGTCGCTGCCCCGCGCCACACCGCAGCTTCTCGAGGTGCTCCCCGACACGATGGGCCTGCGTCCGCTGCGAACCGAGCTTCTCGCGGCCACCGGCGAGCTGGCCGAGGCCCGCGAGCGGCTCGACCTGCTGCCGCGCGACACGCCATGGCAGCGGTTCGAGCACGCGGCGCTCGACGAGTGGATCGCATGGTGGAGCGACGACGACGCGCGCATCGCGGCCATGGAGGCGGCAGTGCCCGAGATCGAGGACCCCGAGCGCCGGCTCGTGGCGCACGCGATGGTCGCGGCGGCTCGAGCCCGCCGCGCGGCGGCGCGGGGCGGAGACGCGGTTGGTCCTCTGGCCGCGCTGCGCGACGAACTCGGCACCCGGCCGGATCGCTACGCCTTCCCGTATCGGACCGGCATCATCCTGAGCGTCGTCATGATCGGTCTGATCGCCAGCCTTGCCGTGACGATCGCCGCAGCGATCATCCGCTGAGGCGGGCGATCGCCTCGTCCAGCCGCACGGTCTCCTGCTCGCCGCTGGCGAGGTCCTTGAGCCCGACGAGACCCTCGCTCAGCTCGTCGCCGACGACGATGGCCCAGCGCGCCCCCGCCTTCCCGGCCGCCTCGAGCTGCTTCCCGAGCTTCCGGCTGCCGCCATCGGGCCGAACGGCGATTCCCGCGTCGCGCAGCTGGCGGGCGACGCGCAGGCGGTCGGCATGGTCGTCCGCGAACCCGACGACGGCGACGAGGTCGCCCGGCGCTGGAAGGGCCACGCCCTGCTCGATCATCGCGAGGACCGTGCGATCGAGGCCGATGCCGAAGCCGATGCCGGGCGTGGGCCGGCCCCCGAGCAGCTCCACGAGCCCGTCGTAGCGACCGCCGCCACCGAGCGCCTGTTGCTGCCCCTCGCTGCCGGCGATCGCGAACTCGAAGGCGGTGCGCGTGTAGTAGTCGAGCCCGCGCACGAGGCGATGGTCGACGACGTGCCTGACGCCGAGCGCGTCGAGCAGGTCGAGGACGCCGCGAAAGTGCGCCCGGCAGTCGTCACACAGGTGGTCGGTGCTCCTCGGCGCGCCGTCGGCGAGGTCCGGGGCCAGCTCCCGGTCGTCGAGGACCCGGAGCGGGTTGACCTCGAGCCGGCGCCGGGAGTCGGCAGTCAGGCGATCGAGATGCGCGGTGAAGTACTCGACGAGCGCAGCGCGATACGCCGGCCGGCACGCGGCATCGCCGATCGAGTTCACGCTGGCGACGACGTCGGCCAGGCCGACCTCGGCGTAGAACCGATGCGCCAGCTCGATGAGCTCGGCATCCACCGCCGGACCCGGGTCGCCGAGGACCTCCACGTCCCACTGGCTGAACTGGCGGTAGCGCCCCGCCTGCGGACGGTCGTAACGAAACATCGGGCCGGTCAGCGTCAGCCGCAGGGGCCCGGGCCGGACGTGCATGCCGTGCTCGATGAAGGCCCGTGCGACACCGGCGGTCGGCTCCGGCCGCAGTGCCCACTCGGCACGCTCCTCGTCGCTGCCCGACGCGCCCGAGACACGGAACATCTCCTTCTCGACGGCATCGCTGCTCTCGCCGAGGCCCCGCGCGAAGAGCTCGACGCGCTCGAAGAGCGGGATGTCGACGCGCTCGAACGCGTAGCGTCGGGAGAGGTCGCGCGCGACCGCGTCGACCCGGTTCCAGGCCGCGGCGTCCTCGGGCAGGAGGTCGCGCGTGCCGCGCGGCGCGTTGATCTTCGTCGGCATCGGTACGGAGTCTATCGGCCGCGCCACCGGCACGTCGTCGGTTCAGCCGTCGCTGCCGGCTCCCCCGATCGCGCGCCCTAGCGTGCCTCGCGCGTGACCGACGTGACGTCACGCAGCCGCTCGATCTTCAGGAGCACGCGGGCAAGCTGCTGGAGCGACGTCACCTTGAACGTGGCGGTGATCGTCGCCGTGCCGTCGGCATGCGTCGCAACCGAGGCGGCAACGATGTTGACCTTGTACTCGGCGACGACGTTCGTGATCTCGTTCAGGAGCCCGGGCCGGTCGAGCGCGCTGATGCGGACGGTGATCGGGTACGTGTGCTGGACCGCGAGCTCCCACTCCACGTCGATGAGCCGCTCGATGTCCCGCTCGCTCAGGACCGACGGGCACGACCCGCGGTGGACCGTGACCCCCTTCCCACGGGTAACGTACCCGGTGATCTCGTCACCGGGGATCGGCGAGCAGCACTTCGCAAAGCGCACGAGCAGGTCGCCGACGCCCTTGACCTTGACGCCGGTCGTCGAGGGCGCGGCGGGCGGCGCCTCCTCCGGCAGGGTGATCGCGGCGTCGTCGTGGATCTCGAGCTTGCTGACGACGCTCGCCGA
>CAZKFP010000203.1:0-4060 GCA_964552085.1 uncultured Steroidobacteraceae bacterium | reverse complement strand
GCGATGGCCTCCAGGCTGCCGGCTCGCTCCAGGTGGGTCGGATGGACGGCCAGCACCACGCCGATCTCGGGGCGTGCGATCTCGGCCAGGCGCGCGATCTCTCCCTCGGTGTACATGCTCATCTCGAGCACCCCCAGCTCGTGCGCTGCCTCCAGCCGCAGCAGGGTCATGGGCAGGCCGGTCTCCGAGTTGAGGTTGCCCTCGTTGCGGAGGGTGCGGAAGGCCCGCGAGAGGACGTCGGCGACGATCTCCTTCGCGATCGTCTTGCCGGTCGAGCCGGTGATACCGACGACGCGCACGACGTGGCGCGCGCGCCACCACGCGGCGAGCTCCTGGAGCGCGTGGAGCGCATCCGGCACGAGGACGATCGGCGCGTCGAGCCCGTCGGGAAGCTCGAGCGGGCGCTCGACGATCGCCGCCACGGCGCCGGCGCGCAGGGCCTCGGCGACGAAGCGATGTCCGTCGACGCGCTCGCCGTGCAGGGCGACGAAGATGGAGCCGGGGGTGACGCGCCGCGAGTCGACGGAGGCGCCGGTGATGGAGGTGGCGGAGCCGGTTCCGATGAGGCGGCCGCCGACGGCGGCCAGGAGGTCGTCGAGACGGATCGTGGGCACCTCTCCGTGCGCGATGCGGACGAGCGGCGAGTCTATCAGTCTCACGGCTGGGCGACCGGTTCGACGGGTCGATCGGGCGGAATCGCCAGGTAGCCAAGGACCTGCGTCATGAGGCGGCTGTACACCGTCTCGGGGCGCTCGGCCATCTGGTAGCGGTCCCAGATCGCGGGACGGTGGAGCACGATGACGGTGACGAGCTTCGTCTCGGCGGCGGGCAGGACGCCGACGTAGCTCGAGTCGACCCAGCCGTCGATGTACTGCCAGCGCTCGACAAGCACGCCGTTCTCGTCGGGCACCTGCACCGGCCCGGCGACCTGCGCCGTGCCGGTCTTGCCGGCCACGGTGTAGCCCGGCACCCGGGCGCCCTTGGCGATCCCGTCGTCGATGGCGTTCGTCAGCAGCTCGATCATCGTGTCGGCGGTCTCGGGTCGCAGGATCCGCTCCCGCGGCGGCTGGCTCGCCTCGTGCTCGGTGCCGTCCGGATCGGTCCAGCCGGCGACGACGTGCGGCGTCACGAGCATCCCGCCGTTCGCAAACGCGGCGTAGCCGGCCGCGAGCTGCACCGAGGTGAGGCTCAGCCCCTGGCCGAAGGCCGTCTGGGCCGCTGTCAGGTCGCCCGAGGCATTCGGGCCGTCGGGGTCCCAGACGACGCCGCTCGCCTCGGCCGCCAGCTCGATGCCGGTCGGCGCGCCGAATCCGAAGCGCAGGAAGGCCTGGTAGAGCGCCTGCCGTCCGAGCTCGAGGCCGATCTTCGCCGCGCCGACGTTGTTCGAGAGGGCGAGGACGTCGCCGGCCGTGATCCGTCCGTGGCCGTAGGGCCAGTCGTAGCGGTCCGCGTTCTGGATCCGGATCCGGCCGATGCGCAGGTCGTTATCGTCCATGAACGTGTCGCTCGTCGTGATCGCCCCGGCATCGAGCGCCGCCGCGATCGTGAAGGCCTTCATGACCGACCCGGGCTCGTACTGGCGCGCGACCGCCGGGTTCGCGAATCGCTCGCCATCGGTCGTGGCGAACTCGTTCGCGTCATACGACGGGTAGCTCGCCATGCCGAGGATCGCGCCCGTCTCGGCATCCATGATCAGGCCCGTCACGCCCACGGCACTATTCGCCTGGAACGTCGCCCACATCTCCTGCTCGAGGAGGTGCTGCACGCCGGCATCGATCGTCAGCCGCAGGTCCGACCCGTCGATCGGCTCCTGAAGGAGCGTGGCCGATGCGGCGATGCGGCGCCCGATGACGTCGCCCTGGGCCGTGACCGTGCCCGGAGTGCCGGCGAGGAGGGCGTTCTCCCCGCCCTCGATCCCGTACTGACCACGGCCGTCGACGTCCACGAAGCCGATGAGCTGCGAGGCAATCGTCGTCTCGGAGGCGATGCCCTCGACCGGGTAGACCCGCTTCGTCTCCGGCAGCATGCCAATGCCACGGAGGTCGAGCGACCGGACCCGGTCGGCCATCTCCGGCGTCACCCGACGCTTGAGCCAGACCCACGCGTCGTCGCTCTCCAGCCTGGCGCGCAGCTCGTCGACCGGCATTCCCAGGACCGACGAGAGGATCGTCGCCGCCAGCCCGGCGTCCGCGACGGTCGGCGGCGTGGCGAACACCGACTGCAGCTCGACCGACGTGGCGAGGAGCTCTCCGTTCACGTCGGTGATCTCGCCGCGCTCGGCGGGCAGCTGCTCGTGCTGCGCCAACTGCTGAAGGGCCATCTCCGCCAGCCAGGGCTGCTGGACGACCTGCCACCAGACGAGCCGGCCACCGATCAGCGTCGCCGCGAGGACGGCGAGGATGAGAAGGACCATCGCGCGGGCACGGCTGTCGGTCCTGGCGAGCATTGACGTCTCCGGTGCGTGCGGCCGTCCTCGGTCGCGG
This sequence comes from uncultured Steroidobacteraceae bacterium, assembly GCA_964552085.1. Classification (GTDB taxonomy): domain Bacteria; phylum Chloroflexota; class Limnocylindria; order QHBO01; family QHBO01; genus JACDBZ01. Next base: position 1,577 of record CAZKFP010000203.1, on the reverse strand, counting down.
ATCTAGGTCAATCGGCTGGCTGGCTGACGGGGGGAGCGAACGTGACCGCGCCCTCCTGGAGTGGGACGAGCCGCAGGTCGGTCTGCGCTCGCCGCGTGATCTCGGCGGGCGAGCGGGCCTGCCCGATCGCCCAGATGAGCTGCTGCTGCTCGCCGCGCCGCTGCGCGAGCGTCGCCTCGAGCGTGTCGATCTCGTAGCCCGTCGCCGCGACGTGCGTCGACTGGCTGAGGTAGAAGAACGCGAGCATCGCGGCCACGACGATCCCGATGAGCATCGGTCGGACATCGACGCGCCGCTGCATGCGCGCGGTCATCCCGACCCGGCGCTGACGCCGTGCGGGACGTGGCCGCGGCCTGGGGCGCGGGCGTGACCGACCGTGGCGCCCCAGGAACCAGGGGCTCGTGACCGGTCGTGCGCCGATGACCGCCATCTACGCGGCCGTCGCTCGTCGGCGCGGGCTGATGGCGAAGCTCGTGGGCGCCTCGAAGTCGAGGCCCTCCTCGATCTCGATGGCCGCGACCTGGTCGCTGAGCCAATGAGCCTCCTCGCTCGCGGCGTGGAGACGCCGTTCGCGCAGGTCGCGCTGCCGGGCGGAGTACATCCGGCGCCGGCTGGCCTGGTGACGCGATCGTCCCTTGCTCATCGATCGAACCCTCCTCGTGCTGCTCACTGCCTACGCGAGCTTCTGGGCGACGCGCAGCTTCGCGCTGCGCGCGCGGCGGTTCCGTCGGACCTCGTCGGGACCGGCGGTGATGACGCCCTTGGTGACCGCGCGCAGCTGCGCGCGGTGGCCGCACGTGCAGGCCGGCGGCAACGGATCCTCGATGCAGTCACGGCTCTCGCGCACGATGAAGCGCTTGACGATCCTGTCCTCGAGGCTGTGGTAGCTGATGACCGCCATCCGGCCGCCCGGCCGAAGCGCCGCGAGGGCGCCCGCCAGGCCGGCGGTCAGCACCTCGACCTCGCGGTTGACGGCGATCCGCAGCGCCTGGAACGTGCGGGTGGCGGGATGGATGCGCCCGGCGTCCGCGCCGCCCGGGCGGGCCGCGCCGGCGGCGGCGATGACCGCGGCCAGGTCGGCGGCGGTCACGATCCGGTTCTCCGCACTCGCCGCCACGATCGCCTTCGCGATGCGGCCTGCACGGCGCTCTTCACCAAACGTCGCGATGATTCCGGCGAGCTCTCGCTCCGAGGAGCGCTCGATGAGCTCAAGAGCCGAAAGACCACTCGTTTCATCGAATCTCATGTCCGGCGGCCCGGCGGCCGCGAAGCTGAATCCTCGGTCCGGGTCGGCAAGCTGGTAGCTGCTGAGGCCGAGGTCGAAGAGGACGGCGTCGAGGGGCACGAAGCCCGCCTCGGTCGCCGTGTCGTAGATCGACTCGAAGTTCGCGTGCCGCAGCAGGACGCGATCGCCGAAGCGCGCCAGGACGCGTTCTGCCTCCGCGATGGCCGCCCGATCGGCATCGATGCCGAGCAGGCGGCCATCCGGAGACGTGGTCTCCAAGAGCCGCTCGGCGTGCCCACCGCCGCCGACGGTGCAATCAGCCACGGAGCTGCCGGGACCCACGGCCAGCGAG
>CAZKFP010000202.1:0-13574 GCA_964552085.1 uncultured Steroidobacteraceae bacterium | reverse complement strand
GGCAGGCGGTACCACGCCTCGGGGATCTCCATGTCGCGGCGCTTCCACATCGTGCCGACGTGCTGCTCGAAGGCGTAGAAGTCGCGGAAGGTCGGCGGCTGGAGGATTGGCGGTCCGAAGTCCAGGGCCGATGCCTCTATCGGCTCATCGGTCTCGGCGTCGAGGAGGTCGGCCAGCGCGTCCACGCGGAGCCCGGCGGCGAGGTGCGCGTCGAGCGTCGTGATCGGCTGGCGAAACAGGGCGCTGTTGTGCGCCTTCGCCGGATCGGCGCCGAGCTCCGTCCGACGGGCCGCCTCGAGATTGAGCCAGCGCGTGCCGGCGGGATCGAGCGCGGCAGCCAGGCGCCACGGGGTTCCGGCCGGAGCATGCCGCTCGCGGACGTGGGCGATCTTCATCGGTTCGACCAGTCTAGGCGCTCGAGCGCAGGCGACGGCGGAGGCGCTGCCAGCGACCGAGCGCGCGGCGATGCTCGGTGGCGGTCAGTGGACGGCCGCCGTAGCGGCTCAGGGCGTAGTCGGCCTGCAGCGCGCCGAGCTCGACGCCGGCACGCACCCGCCGCGCGTGGGCGCGGGGCGTCTCGTGCTCGGCGCGCGAGGATTCCGGCCGGTGCGTGGCCAGGTCGACGAGGGCGGCGAGATAGGCGCTGACCGCGTCGTGCGGCTGGACGGGTCGTTCCCGGGTCGGACGGGCAACACGCGGCGGCCGCAGGTGGAACGAGCGTTGCGGCATCCGGAACGATCGTTCCTCGGTGCCTCCCCGCGCTGCCCGCACCGTGCGCCGTCGGAGCCAGACCCGCGCCAGCACGATGAGCACGACGGCGATGACGAACCACAGCGCCACGACGCCGGTGATCGCGCCCCGCATCTGCTCGAGCGTGAGCGTCGGGACCTCGCCCAGGCCGGCGATCTCATCCGGCGTCATCGGCTGCGGGAGCTCGATGCCGAACGACTTGAGCATCGCGGCCAGGAGGGCGGCGGTGAGGGCGGCCAGCGCCGCGCCACCGATGAGCAGGTAGCCGAGGACGCTCAGGATGGGGTCAAGGATGCCGCGCGCGACGGCATCGCCGGGAAGGCCGAGCAGGATGGACGCCGGGACGCCGATGGCCAGGACGACGACCAGGACTCCGAAGACCGTGCCGAGCCACGAGCGGTTGCGGCGCCAGTCGATGCCCGTCTCGCGGCCGATCTCGCGCAGCCGGGCGAGGCCGGCGGCGATGAAGCCCGCCGTCACGAACGCCAGGCTGGCGACGAACGCCTCCTCGACGAATGTGTCGCGCAGCTCGCCGGCCGCCAGGTGACCGATCGTCCACGGCACCGCCAGCGCCGGGACGCCGCCGAGGACGAGCCGGGTCAGGGCCCGGTCGTCGAGCTCGACCCCGCGTCCGACGCCGCGCATGCCCGCCACGACCATGAGCCAGCCGCCGGGGTGGCGAGCCAACGCCGCGAGCGGGTCGCCGGCGATGACGAGGTCGCGCACGGCGCTGTCCCACGTCCAGCCGACGAGCCCGAGGACCGCGAGGAGGCCCAGGAATCGGGCGGCGTCCTCGTCGGGGTTGATCCAGCCGCGGTGCACGGCGTATGCGCTGATCCCCGCGGCGGCCGCCAGCTCGAAGGCGCCGAGGAGTGGCGCGCGAGAGTCGATGGCCACCTGGATGGCGACGTACACGACCGCGAGCAGCGCGCCCTCGGCGAGGATGGCCAGGATCGGCAGCAGCCAGCCTACGAGGCGGTCAGCGGGCCACGACGAGCGCATCGGCCTCCCTCCAGTTCGGCGCGAGGTCGGCCGTGCCGTTGTCGATGCCCGCGGCACTCGCGGCCTGAGCGTTCGCCTCGCCCCCCGGGCCGAGCGCAAGGTGGCGCACCGCGTACCCGGAGCGCGCGAGACGGCGCATCGGCTCGAGGTAGTGCTGCGGGTCACGAGCTCCGAGGACGATGAGTGTTCCGCCCGGCGCGAGGCGCCGCGGGACGACGCCCAGGAGCCGCTCGAAGGGCAGCGAGATGATCGGCTCCACGCGAGCCAGGAGGTCCTCGATGCGGCCGAGTTGGCCGGGTGACGATGAGGGCGGCAGGTACGCCCAGCGGCGCCCGCCGGCGAGCTGCGTGCCGAGCATCAGCCCGCAGGCGGCGCCCTCGCGCAGCAGCCGCCGCGAGAGCGATGCCGCCGCGACGCACAGGCCCTCGACCTGGTCGTCGTCGAAGAGCATGAGCCAGTGCGGGCCGGGGACTGTCTGCAGGTCGACGGCGATGAGCACGTGGCGCTCGTTCACCGGCTCGTAGCGCCGGCTCACCGGCTCACCGATGCGCGCCATGGCGCGCCAATGGATGCGCCGCAGCGGATCGCCGGGCTGGTAGGCCCGCACACCGGCGAAGCGGGATGGGTCGCTGAAGAGGCTCGCGCGCGACCGGCTCGTGCCGAGCGGCGCCCGTGCCGGCTCGAGCGTGCGCACGGGCACGGTCCGCGGCCGCACGAGGAGCCGCGCGGGCAGTTCGCGATCCTCCGTGTTCGTGCCACGCTCGAACAGGTCGCTGACCGTGAGCCGCACCGGCCCGAAGGTGAAGACGCCCCGGCGGCGCGCGTCGATCGTAAGGTGGCGCACGACGCGCTCGTACCACAGGAGCGACCAGGCATTGGCGAGCGTTCCCTGCCCGGGACGTTCGCTGGCGCCGAGGCGCCGCCCGACGACGCGCAGCGTATCTGTGACGTGGTCGTCCACGATGAGCAGCGGCACCGGCAGGAGCTTCGCGTTCCAGACCTCGACGTCGAGTGCCACCTGGTCCCCCCAGACCGCGCGGTCGCTGCCGAGGCGTCGGTCGAAGGAGATCGCCCTGAGCCCATAGCGCGACCAGAGCGTCGTGAGCCAGCGGCTGAGCAGGGTCAGCCCGCCGACGAGGAGGAGCCCCGGCGCGTTCAGCGCCGCGCCGACGAGGAGCATCCCCAGCCCGAGGACGATCCAGCCGCTCACGGGTGCGCTCGCTCAGCCGGTAGGGGCGCCGACCCCGACGGGGACCCGCTCCGCGATCTCGGCGAGCGCCTCGGCCGCCGTGGCGCCGCGAAGCTCGCGGTCGATGTCGACGACGAGCCGATGCGTGAGGACCGGCGCCACGAGCTCGGCCGCGTCGTCGGGCAGGACGAAGTCGCGCCCGGTGAGGAACGCGGCGGCCTGGGCGGCCCGATAGAGCGCCACGCTGGCGCGCGGGCTCGCCCCGAGCTGGAGGTCGGGATGGTCGCGCGTCGCCCGCACGAGGCGTACGAGGTACGTCTCCACCTCGTCGCTCACGGCGACGCCGCGCACGGCCTCGCGCAACGCGGGCAGCTTTGCGGCGTCGAGAACCGGCTCGATCGCCTCGAGCGGCTCCGCCGCCGCGCGGTAGCGGCGCGCGATCGCCCGCTCATCCGATTCGGACGGATAGCCGAGGGCGATGCGCACGAGGAAGCGGTCGAGCTGGGCCTCGGGCAGGGCGAACGTGCCCTCGAGCTCGATCGGGTTCTGCGTCGCCATGACGAGGAACGGTGCCGGCAGCGGCCTCGTCTCGCCGTCGACGCTGACCTGCTGCTCCTGCATCGCCTCGAGCAGGGCCGACTGGGTGCGCGGGGTGGCGCGGTTGATCTCGTCGACGAGGAGGACGTTCGTGAAGATCGGACCCGGGATGAAGCGGAACGCCCCGTCGGCGAGGACGCTGCTGCCGGTGACGTCGGTCGGAAGCAGGTCCGGCGTGCCCTGCACCCGACCGAAGCCGAGGCCGAGCGAGCGGGCGAAGGCGCGCGCGAGGAGCGTCTTGCCGACGCCGGGGACGTCCTCGAGCAGCGCGTGGCCCTCGGCGAGCAGCGCGATCGTCATGAGCCGCAGCGGCTCGTCGGCCCCGATGACGGCGCGGGCCACGGCATCGCGCAGCGCGGCCCACAGTCGAGCGCCGGCATGTGGGTCGGTCGGGCGCTCCTCGCTGTTCATGTGCACCGAGGATACGGCCAGGGGTCCAACCGCGTTCACCCGAAGGGCCGTCGCGCGTCGCCGGACGACGCTGGCCGTGGGCGCGTATCTTCTTGCTCGCCCGCGCACCCCGCGCGGGGCCTGAACGACCACGGGACGAAGATGCCGGACCTCCCACGCACAACGCTCGTCGCATCGGACGACCATCTCGCCCACGACGGGCTCGTCGAGCTCGCCGGCGGCCGGCCGGTGCCCTGCTACGAGTCGCCGGAGCGCGCGACCATCATCCGCGAGGCGCTGCTGGCGACCGGTGCGTACGAGCTGACGCCGCCGGAGGAGCATGGCCCGGACCCGATCGCCGCGGTCCATGACCTCGAGCTCATCGACCTCGTCGAGCACGTTTGGACCGATGCCGTCACCGCCGGGCACGATCCCGCGACGCCGCTCCTGCCCGACACGTTCCTGCTCGGGTCGTACACGGGCCGGATGTCGCTCGGGGAGCTGCCGGTCGGCCGTCATGACCGCCTGGGTGCCTATTGCTTCGACACCGCCACGCCGATCGTCGCCGGTACTGCCGCGGCGGCGCGGGCGTCCGTCGACATTGCCCTGACGGCGACGGATCGCGTCCTCGGCGGCGAGTCGCTCGTCTACGGCCTCTGCCGGCCGCCGGGCCACCACGCGGGCCACAACCTCATCGGGGGCTACTGCTTCTTCAACAACGCGGCCATCGCGGCGGAATCACTCGTCGTTCGCGGTGCGGCGCGCGTCGCGATCCTCGACGTGGACTTCCACCACGGCAATGGGACGCAGCAGATCTTCTGGGAGCGTGGCGACGTCCTCTACGTCAGCCTGCACGGCGACCCGCGCGGGATCTATCCGTACTACTCGGGCTACCCGACCGAGCGCGGGGCCGGCGCCGGTGAGGGCGCGACGCTCAACCTGCCACTCTCGCCAGGGACCGATGGCGACGCGTATCTCGGCGCGCTGGACGAGGCGCTAGACGCCATCGTCGCCTTCGACCCGGATGCGCCGCTCATCGTGTCGCTCGGGTTCGACACGTACCACGCCGACCCGATCTGCGATCTCGCGCTGCAGACCGACGACTACGCCCGCATCGGCGCGAGGATCGCCGCGCTCGACGACCCGGTCGTGGCGCTCCAGGAGGGCGGGTACGCGATCGAGGCGCTCGGCGCGAACGCCGTCGCCTTCCTCGGCGCGCTGCGCGAGGGCCTGCATCGCCGATGAGCGCCGGCCGCGCGCCGCTCTGGCCGGCGTACGCTGCGACCTACACGTTCATGCTGGGCCAGTGGGCATCGGGCGTCGCGGTCCCGCTGCACGTCGGCCTCCTCGGTGGCTCCCTCGCCGATGCGGGGCTGCTGGCCTCCGTGCGGTTCGGTCTGCAGGCGTTCTTCCAGCTCCCGTTCGGGGCCGTCGCTGACGCGTGGGGCACGCGTCGCGTCCTGCTCCTGGCGATCGTCGGCAATGCGATCGTCAACCTCGTCCCGCTCCTCGCCGTCGTCCTCGGCAGCGTCGCGCCGCTCTACCTGTGGGCGATCCTGTCGGGGATCACCGCCTCGCTCTTCCTGCCCGCCATCAGCGGCTACGTCGCGGTCAGCGCGCCGGACTCGTCGCGGGGCTCGGCGTTCGGATGGCTGACCCTCTTCACGCACACCGGGGTCGCCTCCGGGCCGGCGGTGGGCGGGTTGATCTGGCAGATCGGCGGCCCGGTGCCGACCTACCTTGCCTCGGCCCTCTTCGGCATCACCGCCATCATCGGCGCGCTCTTCGTGGCGCCAAGCATGCGCACGAGGATTCGGTTCTCCCGGCTGCGGGGGATGATCGCCGAGGTCGCGCGGCAGCGGGCGATCGTCGGCACGTGGCTGGCCGCACTCGCGATCGGACTTCCGTGGGGCGCCGTCGCCGGGCTCTTCCCGCTCTTCGGTGTCGGCATCGGTCTGACCGCTGGCGCGGTCGGGCTCCTTCTGGCCGCGCAGTCGCTCGCGAACGGGGCCTCACGGGTCCCGCTCGGATGGCTCATCGACCGCCGGGCGATCCCACCCGTGGCGGCGGCGATGACTGCGGCCGGGTACGGACTGGTCATCGCGCTGCTCGGCTTCCAGAGCGGTGCGCCCGGCATTCTCCTCGTCCTCGTCGCCGGTGTCGGGTTGCTCGCCTTCACGCTCATGCTCGTGCAGGTCACGATCAGCGAGGTGGCACGCCCTGAGCTGCGCGCGACCGGGCTCGGTGGGTATGGGACGGCGCTCTCGGCCGGACTCGGGATTGGTCCGTTCATCGCCGGTGGCCTCGCCGATCTCGGGGGCTTCGGGCTGGGCTTCGGCGCCATCGGCCTCGTCGGCGCCGGCGTGGCGGCCGTCGCCGCGCTCGTGCTGGCCGGCACGAAACGTCGACCGGCGACCGTCGTGTTCGACGAGGAGTGTTGACACCGATCCTCAGGCTGTGGCGTCCTGCTTCCATGGCATGCCGCGCGTCGCCTCTGCTCATGGCCGTCCTGCTGAGCGCGTGCGCGGTCCTGGCTCCATCGGCGGTCGACCCTCAGGCGGGCAGCCGGGTAACGTGCGGTGGAGGACCGGCCTTTTCCATCGACCTCCTGGCCGTCGCCGGTTCGGCGCAGACGGCCGCCGATCCGGCCGCGGAGGCCCTGCGGCGGCACCTGGCCACCGACGACATCGAGATCAACGGGCTCCCGGACGCCGGCTGGATCGAGGCGGCGCGGAGCGGCAGCGAGGTGCTCTACCTCGCTCCGGTACCCGCCTCGGAAGGGTCGTGGCACTTCGTGACGGTCGACGTCGATGGTGGCGCCTGGGACGTGAGCGGCTGGGGCGGATGCGCCCTCCAACCTGACGTGGGCCCATTGCTCGGCATCGCGTCGTTCCGGATCGCCCCCGGCGCAGACCTGGGTCCCGATGTGACCGAGATCGACGTCCTCGTGACGGAGCGTGCCTGCAACTCGGGCGAGGACGCGAGCGGGCGCATCGTGAACCCGGCGGTCGTGCTCGGCGAGGGGCGCGTGGTCGTGACGTTCGCGGTCCGGCCGCGAGGGGGATTGCTCGGCCAGACGTGCCCGAGCAATCCGGAGACGCCGTTTGTGCTGGAGCTTCCAGAGCCCCTCGGTGACCGCGCGCTGTTCGACGGCTCGACGGTCCCGCCCCGCGACGCGACGGTCTGTCCGGATATCGCGTCCTGCCCATAGCGTCGCGGATCGACGCCGATCGGCGGCTGGGAGGAGATCGCGTCGGTCGCCATACTCTTGGGCATGCGTGGGTCGAAGGAGACGAGCTGGGAACGGGTCGCGACGTGGTACGACGGCTGGGTCGGCGATCGCGGCTCGGCCTACCACCGCGAGCTCGCCATCCCGGCGGTCCTCGATCTCCTTCAGCCGCAGCCGGGCGAGGAGGTTCTCGACGTCGGCGGCGGGCAGGGCGTGCTGGCGGCGCCACTGGTCGAGGCCGGCGCCCGGGTCACCGTGGTCGATGCCTCGGCGAAGCTGATCGCGGCCGCGAAGCGACGCCATCGGTCCCTGCGCGGCGCCCGCTTCCTGGTCGGCGACGCGCGCCGTCTGCGGGCCGTCGCCGGCCTGGAGCCCGAATCCTTCGATGCCGCGACCTTCATGCTCTCGATCCAGGACATGGACCCGCTTGACGACGTCATCCGCGGGATCGACTGGGCGCTCACGCCGGTCGCCCGTGTCGTCCTGCTCATGACGCACCCGGCGTTCCGCCAGCCGCGCCACTCGGGCTGGGGCTTCGACGAGGCGCGGAAGCTGACATACCGGCGCATCGACGGCTATCTCGGCGAGATGGCGGTGCCGATGAAGTCGCTCGGCGGCGGGCTGCCGACGCGCTCCTTCCATCGGCCGATCAGCGCGTACGTGAACGCATTTGCCGAGGCGGGCTTCGCGACCGACGCGATGCTCGAGATCCCGGACCTGCCGCCCGAGCGGCGGCCGGGCAAGGTTGCCCGCGGCGACGCGCGCGCCAACGCCGAGATCCCGATCTTCCTGGGGCTGCGCGCCGTTCGCTCCTGACCGCGAGCGGGCGTCCGTGCACGCCCACGAGCGCAACGTGTCGTTTCGCGGGAGAATGCGGATCCGCGCTCGCCACAGGACGGATCCCATGACGCTCACCCCTTCTTCGCGCCGCTCAGCCCCCGCCGCTGCGGCGGTGCTCATCGCCGTCCTGCTCCTCTTCGGGGCGGCCACGTTCGTCGCCGGCCTCGTCGTCGGTGGTGCCACAGGCGTCGCCGGCGATCCGTCGGGCAGCGGGGTGCCGTCGGTCGGCGTGCCGTCCGAGGCCGCGACGCCCGAGGCGAGCCCACGCCAGACGCCGGTGCTCGAGACGGTGTCGTGCGCGGCGCCGTCCGAGGCCTTCGCTGTCCTGTGCGAGACATACGCCCAGATCAAGGGCGAGTACGTCGACGAGATCACCGACGAGGAGCTCGTCGACGGAGCTGTGCGCGGCATGATCGAGTACGGCCTCGAGGATCCCTACTCGGGCTACCTGCCGCCGAGCCAGTACGGCGAGGCGCTCGACGACCTGTCCGGCGAGTTCAGCGGCATCGGCGCCGAGGTCGGCATCGAGAACCTGGCCGATCCCGACGACCTGGCCTCCTGCACGGTCGTGACCGAGACCTGCGCGATGGTGATCGTCGCGCCGCTCGAGGGGTCGCCGGCCGAGGCGGCCGGTCTCCGCGCTGGCGACCACGTCGTCGCCATCGACGGCACGTCGACGATCGGCGAGTCGGTGAGCTCGCTCGTCTTCGAGGTTCGCGGCGAGGCCGGCACCGACGTCACGCTCACGGTCGAGCGCGGAGGCGATCGGCTCGACATTACGATCACTCGCGCCGTCATCGACCTCCAGGAGGTCCACGCCGACCTGCTCGCCGACGGGATCGGGTACGTTCGGCTGACCTCGTTCACGGACCGCGCGACCGATCGGTTCCGCGATGCGCTCGTCTCCCTGCTCGACCAGGGGGCCACGGCGATCATCTTCGACCTGCGCGGGAACCCCGGCGGGTTCGTCTTCACGGCGCGCGACATCGCGAGCCAGTTCGTTCCGCGCGGTGAGCTGCTCTTCACGATCGAGTCGGGCGGCGACGTCCAGCGCTACGAGGCGGGCTCCGGCCTCCTGCAGTCCGGCGAGGTCCCGGTCGTCGTGCTCGTCGACGGTGGATCGGCATCCGCCTCCGAGATCGTGGCGGCGGCGCTCCAGGAGACAGGGCGCGCCACGATCGTGGGCGAGCCGACCTTCGGCAAGAACACGGTCCAGGTCTGGAACGACCTGCCCAATGGCGGCGGCCTGCGCCTGACGACGGACCGCTGGTTCACGCCCGGGCACAACTCCGCGGCGCCGGACGGCATCCAGCCCGACGTGCGTGTTGCGGCGCCCGAGGATCCCGACTCCGGAGCCGATCCGCAGCTCGACCGCGCGCGGGACATCCTGCTCGGCAGCTGAGCGCGGGTGGCTGCCTGAGCCGCGGATCACCCCGCCAGGATGCGCAGGTAGAGCTCCGGATCCACGTTCCCGCCGCTGATCACGATGACGCGCGCGTCGTCGTCGTCCGTTCTGGGCGCGCGGCCGGCCAGGTGGGCCCCCATCGCGGCGGCGCCCGAGGGCTCGACCACGAGGCGCGCCCGCCGCGCAAGCTGGCGCATGGCCTCGGCCATTTCGTCCTCGCTCACCGTGACGATGCCGTCCATGAAGCGCCGCAGGTGCTCGAACGGCAGCGGCCCCAGCGAGTTCGTGCGCAGGCCATCGGCCATCGTCCGGCCGGTCTGCTCGGCGGTCCAGGTGACGAGCTCGCCACGCTCGAGCGACTCCTTCGCGTCGGCCGCCAGCTCCGGCTCGACGCCGAGCACCCGGGCCGATGGAGCCAGGGCCTTGACGGCGGTCGCGACGCCGGCGCTGAGGCCGCCGCCCGAGGTCGGGATGAGCACGCTCGTCACCGAGGGCAGGTCCTCGACGATCTCGAGGCCGCAGGTCCCCTGCCCGGCGATGATGGCCGGGTCGTCGTACGGCTCGACCATGACGAGGCCACGCTCCTCGACGAGGGCCAGCGCTCGGTCGTGACGCTCCTGCGAGTCATTGCCGGTGAAAACGATCTCGGCGCCGTCGCGCTCGACGCCCTCGATCTTGATGCGGGGCGCGTCGCGCGGCATGCAGATGACGGCGCGGGCGCCGAGCAGGCGCGCCGCGCGGGCGACGGCCTGCGCGTGGTTGCCCGACGAGTACGTGACGACCCCGCGGGCGCGTTCGGCATCGGTGAGGGAGGCGACCTTGTTGTACGCGCCACGCATCTTGAAGGCGCCGACGGGTTGGAGTGATTCCGGCTTCAGCCAGGTCGTGTCGTCCCAGCGCAGGAGCGGAGTGCGGGTGGCGACGCCGCGGATGCGCTCGGCCGCTTCTCGGATCTCGGAGATGGAGACGATGTGTGGCTCGCCCTCGGGGGTCATGCCGCGATGCTAGCGATCGGCGCGTTGTCAGGCCGCGCTTGCGCGCGACCTCATGCCGCGGTCTCCTGGCCGGCGGGCGCGGGAAGCGACCTGCGGCGTCGTGTGGGGGCCCGCCGCTCCGCGGGCAGCCAGGTGTGGTCGGTGGCGAGCCCGTCCACCCCGGCCTCGATCTCGGAGGCGCTCATCGGCTTCGCGAAGAAGTAGCCCTGGCCGTACGTGCAACCGAGCTCGCGCATGCGGTTCGCGTGCTGCTTCGTCTCGATCCCCTCGGCCACCGTGGCGATGTCGAGCGACGCACCCAGCGCGACGATGGCGCCTGCGAGGGCCGCCGAGCGTGAGTCGCCCTTCGCGACCTGCACGAACTCGCTGGCGATCTTCAGGGCGTCGACCGGGAACTGGCGGAGGTGGCTGAGCGAGAAGTAGCCGGTCCCGAAGTCGTCGATCACGACGCGCACACCGAGCGAGCGCAGGGCCTCGAGGGTGCCGACCGTCGCCGACGTGGCCTTAATGAGGGCGGTCTCGGTGATCTCGAGGATGAGCCGCGACCCGTCGAGGCCCGCCCAGGCGAGCGCCTCTTCGACCGCTCCGGCGAAGCCGGGCTGCTGGATCTCGCGGGCCGAAGCGTTAACGCACATGAAGAGGTTGTCCGAGACGATGCCGGCGGCCTGCCACGCCACCGCCCGCTCGCAGGCCTCGCGCAACACCCAGCGGCCGATCGGCAGGATGGCGCCGTTCTCCTCGGCGATCTCGATGAATTCACCGGGCACGACGATCCCGCGCTCGGGATGGTGCCATCGCACGAGCGCCTCGAAGCCCGCGATGTGGCCCGAGTCGAAATCGATGATCGGCTGGTAGACGAGGCGCAGCTGGCCCAGGTCAACGGCATGCTGGAGCTCCGCGCCGAGCTCGTGTCGCGCGCGGACCGAGGCGTGCATCCCGGGGTCGAAGACGGCATAGCCGGCCTTGCCGTTCGCCTTCGCCATGTACATCGCCACGTCGGCGTTGCGCACAATCTCCTGGGCGTCACGGCCGGCCTCGCCGGCGCTCGCGATGCCGATGCTGGCGGTGACCGTGATCGTGTGGTCCGCGATCACGTATGGCACGCGCAGGTCGCGCACGAGCCGCTCGGCCATCGCGCGAGTCCGGCGCAGGTCGGGCTCGTCATCGGTCAGGATCGCGAACTCGTCGCCACCGAGGCGCGCGACGAGGTCTCCGGCGCGAACGAGGCCCGCGATCCGCTCGATGACCGCGATGAGCAGCGAGTCGCCGGCCGCGTGGCCAAGGGTGTCGTTGATGACCTTGAAGTCGTCGAGGTCGATGAACAGGACCGCCACCCCGGTCGTGTCATGGGCCGGATCGTGGTTGCGCATCGTTCGCTCCAGCGTCACCTGGAACATGCGCCGGTTGGCGGCGCCAGTGAGCGAGTCACGCTCCGCGAGGTCCTGGACGTGGCGCAGGAGGACGGCATTGCGCAGGTTCAATGCGGCTGCCGCCGAGAACTGCTTCAGGACCGATGCGACCCGCCGCTCGACGCCGAAGACCGACCGCGACCGATGCTCGACGACGATGGCTCCGACCGGGCGGCCGTCCGCCATCATCGGTGAGATGAGGAGGTTGCGCGCACCCGGCATGGTGGCGGCCAGCATCGGGTTGTGCTTCGGGCTCACGCGCTTCACCGGGAGCAGGTCACGGGACTCCCACGACCGGCGGATGACGGCGTCGGCCTCGTCGGTGCCGGACCACTCGCCGGCTCCGCGCGAGGCGAGGACGATCAGGCTGCCTTCCGCGGCGCCGACCACGAGCCCACGCTCGAACCCGAAACGCGTGACGAGCCCATCCAGGACGACGCGGGCCTGGAGCACCGGATCGGTCACGTCGTCGAGCCGGTTTCCGACGTCGACGAGCGCCTGCAGGTCTGTTCGGCGCTGGCGCAGCTCGCGCTCGTTCATGGCCGAAAAGACCGATGTCGCGAGCGCGAAGAGCCAGAACGAGGTGACGTGCAGCACCGGCATCCGGTCGAAGCCGATGCCGAGCCCTGGCGTCACGTCGACGGCGGGAATGAGTGCCGCGATCTGCGCATACAGCACGACGAAGAGCAGGAGCGAGTGCCAGAGGGCGATCTTCAGGCCGGTTCGGTACGAGGCCAGCAGCGAGACCGCCACGAGGTGCAGGTAGATGAGGAAGAGGATTGGGCTCTGCGTCGCGCCGGTGAGGTACATGGCGGCGGCGAGGTAGATGCCGTCGATCGTGAGCATGCCGCTCATCACCGCGAATCCGAAGCGTTCCGCCCGGCGCCGCCCGAGCTCGGCCAGCGTGGACACCAGGAGGTAGGAGCCGCTCAGGCTGAGCAGCGTCGTGTACGTCGTGCCGAGCGACTCCGGTCGAATCGCGGCCCACACGAGGGTGATCGTCGCGAGCGCCACGCGCAGGAAGAGGAGATGGCCCATGCGGTCGCTCAGGGCCGTGTACTCGTCGTAGCGTGGGTGCTGCTCGCTCACAGCTCGTCCTCCCCGCGGAACGGCAGAAGCGTCTCGACGACGTTCTGCGGAGCGCCGCGCAGCTTCGGGTCACGGCGATCGACGAAGCCCTGCGCCAGAAGGTAGCCGAGCACCGCGAGCGCGAGCATCAGCGGGAACGTGAACTCCGTCGCGACCACGACCAGCGCCGCCGGCCGGACCATGTACAGCACCCCGCCCACCGCCGCCCGCACCGACTGTTCCACGGCGCTCTCCTCTTCGGGGGCGGCAACCGGCGCGGTGACGGTGGCCGCCGGAACGGGGTCGGCGCTGGCCACGGCCGCGGGGGCAGGAACCGGCGTCGGGTCGGGCGGGCGCGGCGGACGCGCAGCGGTCACATCAGGTTCGTCCTCGATCGGTTCCGAGGTCGCCGGCGCCACCTGCTGCACGGCAACGGGCTCCGCCGTTGGGCTCGCCACCGGCGCCGGCGCGGCCGTGGGCGCCGAGACCGAGTTCGCGGCCGGAGTCGGCGTCGGGGTCGGCGTTGGCGTTGGAGTCGGCGTCGGGGTCGGCGTTGGGGTCGGCGTCGGCGTGGGCGTCGGGGTCGGGGTCGGCGTCGGCGTCGGGGTCGGGGTCGGCGTGGGCGTCGGGGTCGGCGTCGGGGTCGGCGTGGGCGACGGGGGCGAGCCCGCGTACAACTCGAAGGGGATCGCGATCGAGG
>CAZKFP010000201.1:0-19849 GCA_964552085.1 uncultured Steroidobacteraceae bacterium | reverse complement strand
GCCCTGGCGCTTCAGCTCGTACCCGGCCACGAGTCCCGCAAGCCCGGCACCGATGACCACGACGCGCTTCGGCGGCTCGCCATTCGGCTGGAGACCGCGTTCGGGCACGGCGCGCACCGCCGCGGGAACCGGCGGGGTCGTATCGGGCGACGGCTGTGGAGATGAGTCGGGGAGGTCCTGCGGCAGCTCGGTCGTCATGCCGCCATCCTAGAGCCGCCGCGTCGATCGGCAATCCTCCGGTACGCGATGGTGGGCACCCCGGAGCGACCGGCCACAGACGAGGTCGTCGCGAGGCGCCGCTACGGCCGAATCTCGACCGACTCCATGATCCCGAGGATCTCCGCGACCTCCTCGTCGGAGAGCACGCCGGCGCGGTAGGCACCGGTGACCGCCACCAGGCGTCCTCCAACCTCGAAGACCTCGACCACGTTGACCTCGCCAGCGTGGACGCCATTCGTGCGCCCGGGGACCGACCACGTGAGAAGTGCCGGGCACTGCGGATCTACTGGGGCCGTGACGATCACCTGCTGGCCAACGAGATCGCCGCGGGTGACATCGACAGGCTCGGTGACCGAGTAGCCCGATAGAGCCCCCACGGCAGAGAGGAACGCCTCGATGGACCGGCCAGCCGGCGGGTCATGCAGCCGAGGATTGCACGGGTCGACCACGACGTTCTCCACGGCGAGGAACCCAACACCGCCCGCGTCCTCGGTGGGGCTGCACACGCCCTGCTCCACGTCGCTGAACATGCATGCCTCCCACCCACCGGGAACCTCAAAGACCACGTCGGCTGGGAAGCCATGGCCGAGGGTGTACCTTCCCGGGTCGAGAGGGACGAGGCCGCTCGGGAGCTCCATGGTGCGAGGAGTCGGCGACGGCGTCGCTTCGTCAATTCCGGGGCCGCCGACGCGGTCTCCGCTCAAGAGGCCGAAGCCGATGAGCGTGATCGCGACGACCACCGCAGCCCCGGCGAGGGCGACGGCCATGATGGTGTTGGTGGTGCCACCCTGCTGTGGTGGCCACCAGGTGAGGCGGCGCTGTGGTGTGGCGGGAACCCGGTCGAGCACGCTATCCAGGACACGGTCCGGGAGCTGCGTGACGCCCTCGTCCAGCCACGACCGCACGATCCGAGTGGTCTCGGGATCGAAGCTCACTGAGCCACCTCCCGTCCCGGCGGCCGTGCATCGGCGTCGAGCGCCGCGCGCAACCCGCGCATCGCATGATGAAGTCGAGATCGGGCCGTCCCGGCAGGGATGCCGAGCGCATCGGCCACCTGGTCGAGCGGCCAGTCGAGGTAGTGGTGGAGGACGACCACGGCGCGATGCTCGACGGACAGCCTCCGGAAGCCACGCTCGAGCTGATCACGATCGATGATCGCGCTCGAGCCGTCCGGCAGCCCCGGCTCGTTTGCCGTGACGAGTCGAAGGCCAGGCGACCACCGGCGTTCGCGTCGGCCCTCCGCGTAGCAGGCGCGCACGAGGAGCCGATACGACCACGCGTCGAAGCGCGCCGGGTCCCGTAGCTGCGGAAGATCCCTCCAGATCGCCAGCAGCGCCTGCTGCGTGGCGTCCTCGGCGAGATCGACATCGCGCAGGATTCGATGCGCGACCGCGTGGAGCCGGTCGCCCGCGGCGACCGCGAGGCTTGCGAAGGCCTCTTCGTCGCCGCGCTGTGCTCGAGTCACGAGGTCGGTATCCATGCCTCTTCCGTTCGGCCGGTGGAGATGTCCGGCCCTACACGTGGTATGGGAGCAGCGCCGTCGCGACCGACTCAATCTACGCGGTCGCGGCAAGCGCCAGGCACGACGATGCCCGGGCGGATGTTTGGCATCGCCCGGGCATCGTGGGTAAGGAGGTCAGTCGGTGGGCTTACGGGAAGCGGATCAGTTCCGGCCGGTCACCTTCGACCGCGTGCTGACCCAGATGTCGCTCGGGCCACCCATGACATCGGGCCGGCCGAAGTGGAGGCGCTCGCCATCGCCGGACAGCGATGGCCGCGTCTCGGGCCTCTCCGTGTTCACGCTTGCGCCGAGGTTGACGGGCGTCGACCAACCATCGCTGGTGCTTGCTCGGTGCGCCGACCAGATGTCGAAGCTGCCCTCTCCGTCCGGCCGATTCGACGCGAAGACGATTTCCCGCCCGTCTCGGCTGACGTTCGGCATCTGATCGTCGTGGGTCGGGAAGTTGAGTTCCCCCACCCCCTCACCGGGCCCGAAGGTGCCGTCGGCCCGCTGCCGGCTGACGTAGATGTCCTGCGTCCCCGGGGCGTTTGGAATACCACTCGAGAAATACAACTCGACGCCCTCATCGGTCTCGACCAGTGATGGGCTGAACTCGGCGCCCGAAGTGTTCGGACCGGATGGACTGCAACCGAGATTCATCGGCTGCTCCCACCCGCGAACCGGATGACGGCGCGTGATGTACATGTCGCCGGCGCCGCAGCCACCGCCGCGCGTGGAGACGAACAGAAGATAGTTGCCGTTGAGTGGAGTCGGGCAAAAGTCCGCCGCAATGGAGTTCACCGGCGCGGGCAGCCGAACGGGGGTGCTCCAGGGGAGGTCGATCGCGGCACGATCGGACATCCAGATGTCGTTCGTGTCGGTGGGGCCACCGAGGGGGTCGCGGTTCGAAGCGATGAACAGGCTGAGCCCGTCGGGTGACTCGATCGGGCATCCATCGGCCTGCGGGCTGTTGATGACAGCCTCCTCCTTGACTGCCGTCCCCCATGGCGTGAAGTGCTTGGCGGCCACAACCCCAGGGGCCACCAGGGCGAGGGCGAGGGCGATGGGCACAATAGGCCCGACGCCGCGTGCGCGCACCCTGCGCGTCCGGCTTGAACCGTCGATCCTGACTGGCACCGTGGTCTCCTCCGATTCACCGTCGTTCGTCAAGGCCGCCGCTCTCGGTGGGGCGGCGGTCGCGCACCCAGCGCTGACATGTACGGGGGGCGCGCGTCACGGAACGTTCAATCCCCGACTCACTGATGGGTCGGGGACCACAACCGCTACCCTTCATGCGTGAGCGAGAACATCTGTTACACCGATGCGTACGCGCGAGAGACCGAGGCGACCGTCGTCGAGATCGACGCAGATGCGAACGCGGTCCTCCTTGACCGCACCGTCTTCTATCCCGGCGGCGGGGGCCAGCCCGCCGACACCGGCCAGCTCGTCGGCGACTCCGGGGGCACCTGGCGCGTGACCGGCGCGAAGAAGCGCGGCGACGAGATCTGGCACACCGTGGAGGAGGGCGCCGAGCTCCCCGCGGTCGACACGCAGGTCGTCGCGACGCTCGACTGGGAGC
This sequence comes from uncultured Steroidobacteraceae bacterium, assembly GCA_964552085.1. GTDB lineage: Bacteria > Chloroflexota > Limnocylindria > QHBO01 > QHBO01 > JACDBZ01. Next base: position 16,550 of record CAZKFP010000201.1, on the reverse strand, counting down.
GGCGGCACCAGCTCATGCGCACGCACTCCGCGCTCCACGTCCTGTGCGGCGTCGTGTGGCGCGACCACGCCGCGTCGGTCACCGGCGGCAACATGGAGCCGCTGTCCGGCCGCATGGACTTCGAGTTCGAGACGATGTCCGGCGACCTCGTCGGCGAGATCGAGCGGCGGGTGAACGAGGAGATCGACGCCGACCGCGAGATTCGTGTCGACATCCTGCCGCGCGAGGAGGCCTTCGCCATCCCCGACCTCATCCGCACGAAGATCAATCTGTTGCCCGAGGGGATCAGCGAGGTGCGCACGATCGAGATCGTCGGGCTGGACCTCCAGGCCGATGGCGGCACGCATGTGGGTCACACCGCCGAGATCGGCCGCGTGAAGGTCACCGGCTACGAGTCGAAGGGCCGCATCAACAAGCGGATCCGGATCGAGGTCACCGAAGCCGACGGGTGACCGGTGGCCGCTCCGCCGTGGCGATCGAGAAAGCGCCCGGAGTGACGCCGCTCGATATCCCGCTGCCGTTTCGGGCTGGTCTCGCCTACGTGTGTCCGGCGTTGCCGCCTACGTGATCCGACGGGACCCCTTCGATTCGACCTCGGGCGCGCGATGCCGCTCCGGGCGCAGACCATAGGGTACCGCGCGGGGGCAAGGCCGGGCGTCAGACCTCACGCCGCACGATCGGCCGGGGTGCGCTGACGCGATTCGCCCGGCGGCGCTCTGCGACCCCGAAGCCGGCCCGCTCGAACATGCCGACCGTGCCCCGGTAGGCCTGCGCCGCCGGCACGCGCCCGCCGTCGATCTCGATCGGGTAGCCCTCGAGAAGCCGCGCCCCGTGCTCGCCGGCGTACTCGATCGCCGCATCCAGCAGGGCGCGCGCGACGCCCTGCCCGCGAGCGGGACGTGAGACGACGAAGCAGACGATCGACCAGACCGGCCGGTCGTCGATCGGCGCCAGGACCTTCGAGTGCTGGAGCCGCTCGTAGTCGTCGCGCGGTCCGAGGCTGACCCAGCCGATCGCCTCGCCGTCGCGGTACGCCACGAGGCCCGGAGCCCGCCCCGCCGCGGCCGTCCTCTCGAGCGCATCCTCGAGCACCGCGCGGTTCGACGCCGGCGTGGCGGTCCGGAAGTCGACGTTGCGCAGCCGAAACCACGAGCACCAGCACGTCTTCGGGTCGCCGCCCTGGCCGAAGAGTGCGGCGAGGTCGGCGAACCGCTCCGCCGTCAGGGGCAGGATCTCGAGATCGTCGTCACGATCGGCCATTCGTGCATTCTGGACCGATGTACCTGCCGGGGCGTGTCAGGAATCGGCCGACCGGCGCTCGAGCAGGAAGAGCGTGCGCGGGGAGTCGGCGATCGAAGCCTCACGCACGATGCGGAAGGGCCCTTCGAACGCGGCACGGAAGCCGTCGATGCCGTAATCCTCGAAGATGTCGCGGCGGGCCGCGAGCAGGCGCCGGGTCATCGGGTCCTCCTTCGGGACGAACTCGACGATGACGCTCGGGGCCATGCGTGCGAAGAGCCGCGCGATGGAGGGCAGCGGCACGTTGTTGCCGATCGCCAGGTGGTGGACGAGCGCCAGGGCCAGCATGAGATCCGGCTCACCTCGCTCCAGGAACGAGCGACGCTCCTCGAGCGCCCAGCCGATCGCCGGCGAGGGATTCGCGAGGTCGCAGATGAGCGGGAGGATGGCCGAGCCGCCCTCCCCGCGAACGACACGCCAGTGGGCCTCGACGCTGCCGGCGTCCATGTCCCAGGCGATGACGCGGTAGCCGGCCTCGGCCGCCATGGCGCTGTAGACGCCGGTGTTGGCGCCGACGTCCCAGGCCGTCGAGCCGCCGACGGCGGCGAGCATCTCGCGCACGATCTGGCCCTTGCTGTCCGTGCCCGCATCCGAGTACGAGGTCGTCGACGCGTACTCGGTCCAATGGCCGATCGGCTTCCACTGCAGCCCGGAGACGGTCCGCTTCAGCGAGTCGAGCAGGGCGAGCTGGCCCGTCTGGCTCATGCGACGCTCGCGCTTCGGGGCGTCCGGCGACGGCGCCTCGCCCGCCGCCCGGCGCTGAGCGCCAGCGTGGAGGTGGACATGCGATGCCAGCCCGAGGTTGAGACGGCTGCTCGTCGGGAGCAGGCGCGAGGCGAGATCGAGCGGGATGCCGTCGATGAAGTCGCGCAGCATGAGCCCGCAGCGGACGTCGCGCTTCGACATGAGGGCCAGGGGCGCGAGGAAGTGCTCGCAGAACTGGCGGTACGCCGGCCACGGCTCGGTCGCCGCGGCTACCTCGAAGCTGAGCGTGTCGATGAGGATCGGCCGGCCCGCGTCGAACTGGACGTTGTAGGCGCTGGCATCGCGCAGCCGCATGCCGGCCGCGAGGGCTCGCGACTGGAGCTCGAGCGTGAGGAGCGCCGCCTCCTTGAGCTGGGAGAAGGACCACTCGTACGGGTACGAGACGAACTCGAGGGCTCTCGGCCGGATGACGGCCACGGCCCCCGGGGCGGCGGCGAGATCGAGCGCCGCGTCCTCGTGGTCGATGAGCAGCCGGTCCGCGACGAGGCGCTCCATGAGCCCGCCGGAGCGGAACGCCTCCCAGTCGGCGGCCGCCGGCGCCTGGACCTGGCGATAGAGGATCCCGTCGCGACGGAAGACGAAGCCGAACGGGTCGCGGAAGGAGGCCGGATCGACGACCGGCTCCTCAGCCCTGGCGATCGGTCTCCTCGCGGATCTCGGCGCGCTTCGCGGCGGCGTCGTCACCGCCACGGACGCGGTGCCAGGCGTCGCTGATCACGCGACGGAAGAAGAACGGGACGGTGAGGAGGCCGGCCAGGATGACCTGGAGCAGCAAGCTGCCCGATCCCGGATCGATATACGCCAGAAATGGCATCACGGTGGAGCCTCGGCTAGTGTTAGGCGGATGTTACCCGCACGCGGGCGCAGCGGCCAATCGGGCATCACGCCACTGGCCCTGCATCCACTGCTCGCGGCCGCGTACCCCGTCGGGTTCCTGTTCGCGCAGAACGTCGCGGAGCAGGTCACGCTGCAACCGCTCTGGCTCCCCCTCTTCGCGAGCGTCGCGGGCGGTGCCGCCGCCCTCGTGGCCGGCCGGCTCGTCACCGGCGACTGGCTGCGCGGCGCCCTGCTGGCGACGCTCGGGCTCGCCCTCTTCTTCAGCTTCGGCCACGTCTGGAACCTCGTCGGCGAGACCCTCGTCGTCCGGCGCTGGCTCATCGGCGCCTACGCGCTCGTCGGTCTCGTCGGTGCCGTCATCGCCTGGCGCGGTGGGCCGTGGGTCCCGGGCATCTCGCGCTTCCTGGCGCTGGCGCTGCTCATCGGCATCGCGCTCAACGCGTGGAGCATCGCCAGCTTCGGCCTGCGCGGACCCGCCGCGCCCGTCGCGGGACCGATCGACGTGGCGGTCGGCGAGCGGGGCCGGCCGGACATCTACTTCGTCGTCGTCGATCGCTACGCCGGTGAGGGGACCCTGCGCGAGCAGTACGCTCACGACAACGGCCCCTTCCTCGACGCCCTCCGGCAGCGCGGCTTCACGATCGCGACCGATGCCTGGGCGAACTACCTGAAGACGGCGCTCTCGCTGGCGAGCACGCTCAGCATGGATCACCTCGACGGTGATGCGCTCAGCGCCGCGGCCGAGCCCGGGCGAGAGCTCGTCGCGACGTACGACCTGCTCCAGGGCCGGCTCGCGGTCCCGGCCACGCTCCAGGCACTGGGCTACGAGTGGGTCCACATCGGCAGCTACTGGGAGCCGACCGGGACGAACCCCCACGCCGACCGCGTCATCGGCTCCTCCCGCGGCGACCAGTTCAGCGCGGCACTGCTGAGCACGACGGTCCTCTCGCTGCTCAGCCCGCCGGTCGATCCGGGGGAGCGCACGATCGAGGGCTGGGGGACGAGCAAGGAGTTCACGATCCGCCAGTTCGAGCACCTCGCCACGAGCGCCGACCTGCCGGGCCCGAGCTTCGTCTTCACGCACTTCCTCGTGCCACACCCGCCGTACAACTTCGATGTCGACGGCAGCACCCCCACCGAGGAGGAGCGCGCCGCGCGGAGCGAGGAGGAGGAGTACGTGCGCCAGCTGCTGTGGACGAATGACCGCCTGCTCGAGACGATCGACGCCCTGCTTGACGTGCCGGCCGGCGAGGAGCCGATCATCGTCCTCGCGGCGGACGAGGGCCCGTTTCCACCGGGCACCGACAGCGCCGACTTCGACTGGCTCGGGGCCACCCCCGCGCAGGTCGAGCGCAAGTACGCGATCCTGAACGCCCTGCGCCTCCCCGGCGTCGTGCCATCGGAGGCCGGCGTCCACGATCGCAGCTCGCCGGTGAACACGTTCCGCTATGTCATGAACGCCTACTTCGGAGCCGAACTGCCGCTGCTGCCCGACTCGGTCCTCCTCTCCCCCGACTACCGCCGCCTGTACGACTTCGTCGAGGTCGAGCGGGCCGATGACGGCTCGCCGATCCTGCCCGCGGCGCGGAACGGGCCGTGAGGGCGGGGCGCGCGGACTGGACGTCGCTGCCGATCCATCCCCTGCTCGCGGCGGCGTACCCGGTCGCCTTCCTCTTCGCGACGAACGCGGCCGAGCAGGTGACGCTCGATCCGCTCTGGACCCCGCTCCTGCTGGCGGTCGGCGGCGCCGCGGCGCTCCTGGCGGTCCTGTGGCTGCTCCTGCGCGATCCGTGGCGGGCGGCGCTGCTGGCGACCGTACTCATCGTCGGCTTCTTCGGTTACGGGCACGCCTGGAATCTCACCGGCGGCCTCGTTCCACGTGGCGTCCTGCTCGCCGGCTGGCTCATCCTCGTGGGCCTCGCCGCTGTCCTGGCCTGGCGCGCCGGGAGCCGGCCCGTCCGGGCGACGCGCGTGCTCAACGTCCTGTCCGCGCTCCTCGTGGCGACGAGCGTCGTCGCGATCGCCGCACCATTCCTCGGCCCGCGCATCGCGCTCGACTTCACCGCCGAGCGGCTGCCGATGTCGCCCGGCGTCGAGGACCCCGACGAGCTGCCGGACGTCTACTACCTCGTCTTCGATCGCTACGCGCGGGGCGACGTCCTCGCCGAGCTGTACGGGCACGACAATGAGCCGTTCCTCTCCGAGCTCGAGGAGCGCGGCTTCTACGTCGCGGACGAGAGCCACTCGAACTATTCGAAGACGCCGCTCTCGCTCGTCAGCTCGCTCAACATGGAGTACCTCGACGTCGAGGCGCTGCGGGCGGAAGCGGCCGCCGACGACGACCGCGAGCCGATCCACCGCCGGCTCCGTGCCGGCCTGCGCGTGCCCGCCGCCCTGAAGGACCTCGGCTACACGTACCACCACATCGCGAACTGGTGGGAGCCGAGCGCCGCGAACGTGGATGCGGATCACGTCTATCGCGACGCTGGCCCGACCGAGTTCACGACGGCACTGCTGCAGACGACGATTTTCAGCGCCGTCTGGCAGGCCGAGACGATCGACCCCTTCGACTGGCGCGTCTACCGCAGCCATCACGAGTACGAGTTCGAGGTGCTCCGCGAGATCGGCGATCTCCCAGGCCCGAAGTACGTCTTCGCGCACGTCCTCCTGCCCCACGAGCCGTACGTTTTCGACAGCGACGGGACGGCCATGACCGAGGAGGAGGTGGCCGGCATGTCGGAGCGGGAGGCCTACCGGCGCCAGCTCGAGTTCCTGAACGACCAGATCCTCGAGGTCGTGGACGAGATCCTCGCCAGCTCGGAACGATCGCCGATCATGCTCATCCAGGCCGACGAGGGGCCGTTCCCGCCCCGCTACCGGCTGAACACGCTCGGCTTCGACTGGCGGCAGGCGACGCCGTCCGAGCTCGAGGAGAAGTCCGGCATCCTGAACACGTACCGCCTCCCAGGGGTGAGCCCCGAGGAGGCCGGCCTGTACCCGTCGATCACGCCGGTGAACTCGTTCCGCGTCGTCTTCAACGCCTACTTCGGCACCGACCTCCCGCTCCTGCCGGACCGCGTCTACGCGCACGTGTCCCAGAACGAGTTCTTCGACATCTTCGAGATCACCGACCAGCTGCGCCGATGACGCGCCGCGCCCCTCCGGTCAGGCGAGTGCCATGACCGCGCGCTCGGCGAGCGCGATCGGCAGGCCGCCGGAGGACGTGATCCCGTCGTGGAACGCGCGTAGCGCATCGGTGTCGGAGGCGCCGCGACGGGCGAAGAAAGCCTCGCGGATGCGGACGATCTCGAGGCAGCCGGTGAGGTACGAGCTCGCCTGGGTCGGCCAGGCGCAGTAGCGGGTCACCTCCGCCTTCGCGGTCGGCTCGGTCAGTCCGGTCCGGGTCGTCATGAACGTGACGGCCTCGTCCCAGGTCATCTCGCCCATGTGCAGGCTCGTGTCGACGACGATCCGGGCGGCTCGGAAGATCGTGGCCTCGTACTGGTTCATCTCGTGACGCAGGTCGGTGAAGAACCCCTGCTCGCGCATCATCCGCTCGGCGTAGAGCGCCCAGCCCTCGCTGAAGTACGGCGTGCGGTAGACCTGGCGCAGGCGGCTCGGGTTCGACTTCATCATCACGAGGTGCCAGTGGTGACCGGGGTAGGCCTCGTGGACGGCGGTCGTCGGGATGCCCGGGTAGGAGTTCGAGGCGAGGCGCTTCTGGATCTCGTCCTCCGACGCGCCGTCGGGTGGGAAGGGAACGAAGAAGTGGCCCTTCATCTTGTCGCTGAAGGGCGGCGGCTGCATGTAGCTCGCGACGGCCAGGACAGGGCGCTGGAAGGGTGGCGACGGGACGACCGCGCACTCCTCGCCGGGCGGGAAGCTGACAAGGTCATGCTCGCGCAGGTAGACGCGGGCGCGCTCGGTCCAGTCCTCGTAGCCGATGCGCATCGCCTCCGGCGTGCGCGGGTGATCCTCGTTCAGCTCGTCGAGCACCGACTTCCAGTCGTCGGTGTCGCGCAGCTCACGCGCGCAGCGCGTCAGCTCGACGGCCAGCTCGTCGTACGCCGCCTGGCCGCGCTCGCGGAGCTCGCGCGCGCCAAACCCGAGGAGCTCCTTCTCCCTGAGGAGCGCCGAATAGCGCTCCTCGCCCAGCGCCCACTCCCCGCTGGCGGTCGGGCGCATCTCCTCCAGGTACGCGACATAGTCGTCGTAGGCCGCACCTGCCGCCTCCCCGGCCTCGGCGAGCCTCCGTCGCAGTGGCCCGTCGTCGACCTGCTCGGGCAGGATCTCGCGGACGTAGCGGGCTCCGGCGCGCGCCTGGTTCGCCGCCCGATCCAGGAAGATGGCGGGCACCATCTCGGGACGCAGGTTCCGCTTGCCGTCCTCGAGGTTGCCGGGAATGAGCCGCATGCGCGCCGCGGCCGCGTCGACGAGCTCCTCGATCGGTCGCAGCCGATGCAGGAAGAGGCCGAAGATGCCGCCCATGCCGGGGTTGAGATACGTGTCGGGCTGGCGGCGCCAGACCTCCCAGTCCTCGACGATCTGCCGCCCGCGCAGGTTGCTGACGACGAGGTCGCGGTCGATCCGCTCGTCGAAGGTCAGGCCGGTCTCGTCCACACCGCGGAAGCGCTCGAGCCACTCGGCGTCGTGCCTGCGACGACGCTCGAATGCCGGCGCCGACAGGTCGTCGAGCCGGTCGTCGTACTCGGTCAGGCCCAGGCTGCTGGCCCGGACGGGCGAGTCGGCGAACTCGGCGTCGAGAAACTCGGTGGTCAGCTCGGCGAAGGACGGCATGCGTGACGCTCCTGCTGCGCTACCGGGGAGCCCCAGTCTAGACCCCGGAGGGACCGATGACCTCGAGCACCGTCCCGTCCGGCGCGCGGAAGTGGCACCACGCGGCGGTGTCGGTGCGTTCCACCTCCGTCAGGAGCTCCAGCCCCTCGGCGGCGAGCGCCGCGCGCGTCGCGTCCACGTCCTCGACGCGCAGGCCGACGACGGGGCCGGTCGTGAAGAAGGCGTGGTCGGGATCGGTGTCCGCGTAGACGTGAAGCTCGGCATCGGCGCCGAGCCGGAACCAGGTCGCCCCCGGCGCCTCTCGCACGACGTCCAGGCCGATGAGATCGCGGAAGAGCCCGACCATCGCCTCGAACCGATCCGTCCGAAGGCCGACGAAGCCGATGCCCGAGGGGGCGCTCGCACGGGCTCGGAGGTGCCGAACGTCGGGGCCCGGGCTCACCGCGATGGCGGCAGCAGCTGTGCGAAGCGTTCCGGGTCGGCGGCGGCTGCGCACTGGACGGCGTTGAGCGCGGCCCCCTTGCGCAGGTTGTCGCTGCTCACCCACAGGGCGAAGCCGCGGTCGCGGCCGGGGATCGCGCGCAGACGGCCGATGAGAACCGGGTCCCGGCCCTCGGCGTCGAGCGGCATCGGATGGCGCTCCGAGCCGTCCGACGGGCGATATTCGAGACCGGGAGCGGCGCGAAGGGCCGCCTCGAGGTCGGCCACGGTCGTATCACGCTCGGTGCGGATGTGCAGTGCCACCGAGTGGCCGGTGTGCACGGCGACGCGCACCGTCGTGGCGGCGACGTCGAGCGCCGGCAGCTCGAGGATCTTGCGCAGCTCGGCGTGGATCTTGTTCTCCTCGCCGGTCCAGCCCGTGTCGTCGAGGACGTCGATCTGCGGCACGACGGAGTCCGCGATCCGGCCGTGGAACGGCGATACCTCGGAGCGGTCGCGGTGATCGGTCCCGCGCTCCGCCTCGAAGGCGTCGACCCCCTGCCGGCCGGCGCCGCTCACGGCCTGGTAGGACGCCAGGTCGACCGACGCGAGGCCGGCGAGGTCGCGGATCGGCGCGAGCGCGACGACAACCGCGGCGGTCGTGCAGTTCGGGTTCGCAATGAGATTGCCCGTCCGCTCGCGCGCCGCGTGGGCATTCGCCTCCGGCACGACGAGCGGCACGCCATCGGCCAGGCGGAAGGCGCTCGAGTTGTCGACGACGAGCGGGACCGATGCGCCAGGCCCGGCCATGATCTCGCGGCTCTGCGGCCCGTCGACGGCCAGGAACAGGACGTCGAGCTCCTTCGCGTTCTCCTCGGTCAGCACCCCGACGGGCACCGACGCGCCGCGGTAGTCGAGCGTGTTGCCCTCGAGATGCCCGAAGGCGCGCAGGCAGTCGGCCGGCAGGCCGGCATCGGCCAGGATCGAGCACAAGACGCCGCCCACCATGCCCCGGGCGCCGGCGACGCCGACGGTCGGCCAACCGCTCACGACGGCTTCCCGAACAGGATCGGCCGCTCGCCCGCCACGAGGCGCGCGAGGTCGCCGTACACCGCGCCGGCGGTCGCTCGCCCGCCGGCACCGGGACCGGAGACCCGGAAGACGCCGGCGTCGCGGACGGTGATCTCGAGCACGCTCTCGATCCCGGCGGCGCGAGCCAGCGGGTCGTTCGGATCGATCGGCGACGGTGCGACGGTCATCACGTCCTTCGTGGCTTCGGCGACGAGACGGATCGTCTCGCCGGTCTCGACGGGCTGCCCAACGATACCGCCCGTCTTCACGTCGCGTTCGGCGCGCCATCGGCCCCAGGCGACCGACGCGAGGATGGCGAGCTTCTGGGCGGCGTCGCGGCCCTCGACGTCGAAGCTCGGATCGGCCTCCGCGTACCCGGCCTCCTGCGCCTCGCGCAGTGCCTCGTCGTAGCTGCGACCCTCGCTCATCGCCGACAGGATGTACGTCGTCGTCGCGTTGAGGATCCCGCGGATGCGTTCGATCGCGCCGGTCGCGGCCAGGTGCGAGGTCACCTCGATCATCGGCGTGCCGCCGCCGACCGATGCGCTGCCGAGGAGCGCCGCCACTCGCTGCTCGGCCAGCTTCGCGAGCTCGCCGCCGTGCGTCGCCAGGAGCGCCTTGTTGGCCGTGACGTACGGCGTCCCGCGATCCAGCGTGGCGCGCGCCCACTCGCGCGGCCCGTCCAGGCCGCCGGCCAGCTCGACGACGACGTCGCCCTCGAGCGCCTGCTCCGGGGCGACGAGCTCGACTCCCTTCGGCAGGTCCGGCCGGTCACGGTTGCGGACGGCGAGGCAGGCGAGTGTGAGCGGCAGCGGACCGTTGATGACGAGGTTTCCGAAGGCGGCGCCGACCGTGCCCCAGCCGATGAGCCCGACGCGCAGCCGTTTGCCGTCCATGCGGCGAAAGTCTATCGGGTTGACCCGAACGGATCGACCTCGAGACGTCCTCGGCTGTGACGACCAGCGCCGTATCGGACGCTTGCGCTTGGCCGGGCTAGACTGGAGCCGACATGGGAGCCACCGAGACCGTCGACCTGTTCTTCGAGCTCATCAACGACGACCACCGCGAGAAGGCGGTCGAGCTCTTCGCCGAGCACGCCGTGCTCGGGATCAGCGTGCCCGGCTCGGACGAGCGCACGAACCTCCGCGGGCGCGACAAGGTCGGCGGATGGTTCATCCGCGCCGGCAACGGGTTTCGGATGTTCACGAACGAGAGCCGCAACATGGGCGCCAGCTACATCGCCGATGTGACCGTCATGCGCCCGGGCGTGCCGCCGATGAACGTCGAGGCGAACTTCCGCGTCGAGGGCGGCGAGATCGTCGCGCTGTTCCTCCAGCCCAACTAGTCGTCGTCGTCATCGCGCGCGTCCTCGCACGCCTTGATCTGCGGCTCGATCGCCTCTTCCGCCCGCTTCTTGTCCATCCCCGCGATCCAGGCCGGGTCGAACGCCGCGTCGCACGCCTCCTCGTAGTCCTCCGCGAGCTCCGCCGCCCATCCGCGCAGCACGACCGTCGTGGGCACGGGCGTGGCGACCGGGGTCGCCACCGGGCCGGCTGACGGAGACGGCGTCCCCTCCGCAACGGCGTTGTCCTGCAGCGCGCCCCCGATGGCGAGAACGGCGAGGGCTCCGAGCGCCAGGGCGGCGAGCCCGAGCAGAAGGCCGCGACGCCGGCCGCCACTCGAAGCCGTCGACCGCCGCGCGACCGCGGACACGGGTGCCGCCGCGACCGCCATCGGCCGGGTGATCTCAGCGGTGTCGGTGTCGCCGGCGGGTCCCTGATGCAGGCCGGTCGGCGTCATCGCAAGCGCGGCCGTCGGGTCGCCCGCGATCCAGCCACGCAACGCGACGGCGAGCGCACCGGCGTGCAGCGGCCGGTCCTCGACCTCGACCGCCAGGCAGGCGGCGACGAGGCCCGCCAGCACGGGATCGACACCATCGATGACCGGCGGCCCGGCACGCTGGGCATCGGCCAGGCCGACCGGTGAGGTCGCCGGGTACGGCGGCCGGCCCGTCAGCGCCTCGTGCAGCACGACGCCGATGCCGTACAGGTCGGTCCGCGGCGTGATCGGTCCACCGGCGAGCTGCTCGGGCGCCATCGCGCTCATCGTCCCGATGACCGTGCCCACCATCGTCAGCCGCTCGGCGGACTCGGCCAGGCTGTGCGCGATGCCGAAATCGACGAGCCGCGTGCGCCCATCGGTCGCGAGCAGGACGTTCCCCGGCTTGACGTCCCGGTGCACGACGCCGCGCTGGTGGGCATGGAAGAGGGCCTCGGCGACGTCGGCGGCCACGGCCGCGGCCCGGTGCGGCTCGAGCGGACCGTCGCGCGCGATCCGCGCCGCGAGCGACTCGCCCGCGACGAGCTCCATGACGATCGCCGGCGCCTCGCCGGTGGCGTCGACGTCGTAGACGCCGACGATCACCGGGTGCGACAGGCCGGCGGCGGCGCGCGCCTCGGCGGCGAAGCGCTTGCGCGAGGCCTCGTCGGGCAGGAGGTGCGGGTGGAGCCGCTTGACGGCCACCTCCCGGTCCAGCTGCTCGTCGTGGGCGCGCCACACCTCGGCGCTCCCGCCGCTCGCGAGGCGCTCGATGAGCCGGTATCGGTCCAGGACGATGGGTTCGTTCATGCTCGCCCGCTCGGCGGGCATCCGCCCGCGTTGCAGATTCTGCGCCGTCCTACGGGAAGAGGTCCCGCTCGGCCTCCATGACGAGGACCGACGCGCCGGCCTCCGACGGCCGCCAGGCGTAGCCGCGCACGACGACGACCGGCCGCTGTTCGACCTTGCCGCCGGCGAGGTCGGCCGCCGAGGCCAGCTGGTCGGCGACGGCGATGACGGTCGCCTGCATCTCGCGCCCGGCGGCGTCCGGGGTGCCGCGCAGGTCGAGCAGCGCCTCGATGCCGGCCGCGCCGATCGCGACGTTCACGATGCCGTTCCGCCACGGCCGTCCGAACGAGTCGCTCACGATGACGCCGGGGGCGACGCCGAGCCGCTCGCGCAGGCCGTCTCGGATGCCGCGCGCCGACGCGTCCGGGTCGACGGGGAGCAACGAGGCCACGTCGCCGCCGCCGACGTTCGAGACGTCGACGCCCGCGTTCGCGCAGACGAGGCCGTGACGGGTGCGGCTGATGATCAGGCCGCCCGGTCCCATGCGCACGATCGACGCCGATTCCCGCAGGACGAGCTCCACCTGCCGCGGATCCTTGCCCCACCTGGCGGCCCACTCGCGCGCGAAGTCGGACGCCTCCACCGAGGAGAGCGCGACGAGCCGGCCCTCGGCCTTGGAGACGATCTTCTGGGTGACGACGACGACGTCGGCATCGGTCAGTCGGAGGTCGGAGGCAGATCCGGCGATGATCGCCGCGAGGTCGTCGCCGGGGCCGATCTCGCCGATCCCGTCGAGTGCGATCAGCTCGACGCGCACCGTCACGCGGCGTCCCCGAGCTCCAGCCAGCGGGCGAGATCCTCCGGGGTGTCGAGGTCGAACGCGAGGCCGGCGCGGTTGACGGCGACGAGCGGCACGCCCACCCGCTCCACCTCCGCGAGATGCTTCGCGAAGCTGCCGACCCCGAAGCGGAAGCCGATGACGCCCGGCGGACGGAGGACGAGCCCGTTCGTGCCGGTCCCAGCCCGGTCAGGCGCGATCGCCACGCCAGGCGACGCATCGGCCGGCAACGCCCCCATGAGAGCCTCGACGTCGGCCGCCTGGACGTTCGGCAGGTCGCCGTGCAGCACGACGAGCGTCCCGACGTCGTCCGCGTGCGCGTCGAACCGGGCCTGGTCGAGGCCGGAGTTCAGGCCCATCCCGCGCTGGACGACGAGGCGTGCTCCCGACGGCTCGACGATCTCGCGGAGCGCGCGGGACGGCGTGATGACGACGACGTCGTCGCTCACCTCGCGTGCGACGCGCAGCACGCGCTGGAGCAGCTGGCTCGCCAGGAAGATCCGCTCGTCCGGGCTGAGCGAGGTCGCCAGGCGCGTCTTCGCCGCCTCGAGGCCTCGGTGCGGGACGATGATGCGGATCGACACACGTGCAGGATATCGCGAACCGACGGTCAGGCCTCGATGAGCGCGGCGGCCAGGGCGGCGCGGTCCGCGTCGCCGCGCATGACCGTCGGCAGAACGACGGCGGTGACGCCAAGCGCCTCGACTTCCGAGGCGAGGGCGGCATCGACCTCGTCGATGACGAAGTGGTCCAGCCGGAGCCGACCGCCGTAGATCTTCGCGACGGCAACCGGCGTCACGGGGTGCCCGAGCGAGGCGAGCATGCGGTCGGCCGGGCCCTTCAGCGCCTGCCCTCCGACGATCGGAGAGACCGCCACCCTCGTCCCCGCCGACCGGCCGATGGCCTCGCGGACCTCGCGCAGCGCGAGGATCGGGCCGATGCTGACGAACGGATTCGAGGGACCGATGACGATGAGCTCCGCCTCCCCGATCGCGTCGAGCACGGCCCGCGTCGGCCGTGCCGCCTGCTCGTCGATGAACTGGAGGCCGCGCACCTCGGGTTCCTGCCGGCGCCGGACGAAGTAGTCCTGGAACTCGAGGAGGCCCTCGTCGGTCTCGATCATCGTGCGGTAGCGATCGTCGGTGACCGGCAGGATTCGAGCTCCGATGCCGAGCGCGGCCGCCATCGCGGCCGTCGCATCGGTCAGGGACTCGCCCTCGCGGAGCCGGCGGGTGCGCTCGACATGGGTGGCGAGGTCGGCATCGCCGACGGTGAACCAGGTCGGCCGTCCATAGCGCTCGAACATGGCGTGCGCTGTCTGCGTGTCGCCCCGGACCCCCCAGCCGCGCTCGATGTCGATGAGGCCCGCGAGCGTGTAGAGCAGCGCATCGACGTCGGGGCTGACGTGAAGCCCGTGGATCTCCGCGTCGTCGCCGACGTTGGCGACGACGGTCAGCTCGACGCGCTCTCCGAGCATCGCGAAGCCGTGCGCGAGCTTCGTGCCGCCCGTGCCGCCGGCGAGGAGGACGACCTTCATCGGCTCGGGCCCGACGCCGTCAGGAGCCGGCGAGCATCGGCTTGACCTCGGTCACGAGGCGCTCCATCGACTCCGCGTCGTACGGCGAGGGGAAGCCGACGATGAAATGGCGGTATCCGATCTCGGCATACGGCCGCATCTGTTCGGCGACCTCCTCCGGCGTCCCGACGAGCTGGCTCTTCCACGGCTCGGCGTTGCCGTTGCGCTCGAACATCTTCTCGAACACGCGACGGGCCTCGGCCGGGTCGTCGCGGATGACGCACGCGCCCGCGCCGACGGTGCGCTCGATCTCCGACTCGTCGCGACCGACCTCGGTGCAGTGGCGGCGCAGGATCTCCTCCTTGCGCCGCACGTTCTCGACGGTGCCGCCGACGTTGCAGGCGTCGGCGTAGCGCGCCACGATCCGCAGGGTGCGCTTCTCACCACCGCCGCCGACGAGGATCGGCAGGCGCCGCTGGATCGGCGCCGGCTCGTTGCGCACCTCGCTGGCCGAGTAGTAGCGCTTCCCCGAGGGTCGCTCGCCGTGGAGCATCCCGCGCATGATCTGGACCGCCTCCTCGAGCCACTGCAGGCGCTCGCCGGGCGACCCACCGAATTCCAGCCCGAAGGCACGGTGCTCGGTCTCGAACCACGCGCTGCCGATGCCGAGCACCGCGCGCCCGCCGCTGATGTGATCGAGCGTCGCCGCCATCTTCGCGACGAGCGCCGGGTTGCGGAACGTGTTCGCTCCGACCATGGGGCCGATGGTCGCGCGCTCGGTCGCCTCGGCCCAGGCCGCCAGCGTGAGCCAGCACTCGAAGATCGGGCCCTCGTGGTCGCCGACGATCGGATAGAGGTGGTCCCAGGTCCAGATCGAGTCGTAGCCGAGGCTGTCGGCGCGAATCCCCGCCTCGCGCAGGGCGGGCCAGTCGGTGTACTGCCCCCAGCAGTTGGCGCCGAGCTTCACGTCGCTACTGGTCATGGCGGATCACCTTCTCGACGCGCATGCGGATGACGACCCGCTCCTGGCCGGCGAAGCGGTCCGGGTCTCCGCCGTACCGGCGGGCGAGCGCCTGGATGCCCTCCTGGGCGCGGTCGAAGTCGGCGTCGAGCTCGACCGTGCCGCGCATCGCGATCCACACCAGCTCCGCCTCGAAGAGGAGGCTCACCCGCGGGTCCTCCTGCAGCTGGCGGTACTTCAGCCGGCGGACCATCGTGTTGAGGAGGATCGTGTCGGGGGCATCGCGGTCGAGATCGAACCACATCACCGACTGGTTCGGCGGCCCGTCCGCGGTGTTGATGGCGAGCACGGGATAGCGCAGCTCGCTCGTGAGCCAGGCGCGCAGGTCATCGGTCAGGACGGTCTGCACCGTCAGGTCAGGATCGCTCATGGGCTCCTCGGGGTCGCAGGTCCGGTGCCACGGCGGCGGCGGAGGTGGTCGATGTCGCTTCGGCGTTCAGTCTAGCCCTACACTCGCGGGCGATGACGAACGCCGAGCTGCTCTCGATCGGCGCCGAGCTGCTGCTGGGCGAGACGACCGACACGAACGCCGCTTTCCTCGGGCGCGAGATGGCGACACTCGGGCTCCCGCTGCGAGCGGTGCGGACGCTGCCCGACGAGCGCTCCGTCATTCGTGACGCGTTCGCCGAAGCCCGCCGACGGTCGTCGGTCGTGCTCGCCACCGGCGGGCTCGGGCCGACCCACGACGACCTCTCGCGCGAGGGGCTTGCCGACGCGCTCGGCGAGGCCCTGCACGAGGACCCGGGCCTCGTCGCGGTCCTGGAGGAGCGGTTCCGCGCCTTCGGACCGATGCCGGCGGCCAACCGCCGCCAGGCGATGCTCATCCCCTCGGCCGAACCCCTGCCGAACCCGATCGGCTCGGCTCCGGGCTGGTGGGTCGAACGCGACGGCATCGTCGTGGCCCTCATGCCCGGCGTGCCCTCCGAGATGCGCCGCATGTGGGCCGAGCAGGTCCGACCCCGGCTGGAAGCGCGCCACGCCCCGCAGCCGCTCGCGATCCGCACGGTCAAGGCCTTCGGGATCGGCGAATCGGCGATGGCCGAGCGGCTCGGTGACCTCATCGCCCGGCCACCGGACGGGGTGGACGCCGGCATCTACGCCCGCGACGACGGCGTCCACGTGCGCTTCTCGACCCACGCTCACCCTTCGACGCTCGAGCCACTCGTCGCGCAGGCGCTCGCGAGGCTGGGTGACGCGGTCTACGGCACCGAGGCTGAGGACCTCGCAACCGTGGCGCTCGCGCGCCTCGGCGAGCTCGGCGTCGGAACGGTCGCAAGCTGGGAGGCCGATACCGAGGGCGCGCTGCTCGGCATCCTCGCCGCCGCGCCCCCTCGCGACGGGTCGGCACGCTTCGTCGGCGGCCTGCTCGACGCGGGCAC
>CAZKFP010000200.1:0-10743 GCA_964552085.1 uncultured Steroidobacteraceae bacterium | reverse complement strand
GATGACGTCCTCGAGCACGTCCCACACCTCGGGGCGCACGCGCTCGACGATGCGCTTCGCGCTCTTGATGTTGTGGGCGAAGCCCTTCTCGACGAGCTGGCGCATGACGAACGGCTTGAACAGCTCGAGCGCCATCTTCTTGGGGAGGCCGCACTGGTGCAGCTTCAGCTCCGGGCCGACCACGATGACCGAGCGGCCCGAGTAGTCGACGCGCTTGCCGAGCAGGTTCTGGCGGAAGCGCCCTTGCTTGCCCTTGAGCATGTCCGACAGGCTCTTGAGCCGATGGTTGCCGGTGCCGGCGATCGCGCGGCCGCGGCGGCCGTTGTCGATGAGCGCGTCGCATGCCTCCTGCAGCATCCGCTTCTCGTTGCGGATGATGATCTCCGGCGCCTCGAGGTCGAGGAGCCGGCTGAGGCGGTTGTTGCGGTTGATGACGCGGCGGTACAGGTCGTTGAGGTCCGACGTCGCGAAGCGACCGCCGTCGAGCTGGACCATCGGCCGCAGGTCGGGCGGGATGACCGGCAGGGTGGAGAGGATCATCCACTCCGGCCGCGCGCCGCTCTTGCGGAAGGCCTCGATGAGGCGCAGCCGCTTGATCGCCTTCTTGCGCCGCTGACCCGAGGTCTGGCGCATCTCGACGTGCAGCTTCTGGGACAGGTCGTCGAGGTCGACCTGCTCGATGATCTTCTTGACCGCCTCGGCGCCCATGCCGGCGTCGAAGATGCGGCCGTGCATCTCGGTCAGCGAGCGGAACTCGTTCTCGGTCAGGATCTTCAGCACCTGGAGGTCGGCCAGGCGGGCGCGCTCGGTTCGCGCCCAGAGGCGCGCGTCGTCGGTCTCGGTCTGGACCTGCTGGCGCTCGCTGGCGGTCGCCTCCTCGATCCCGGAGGTCAGGTCGGCGATCGCGGTGTGGTACTTCTCCTCGGCGGCGGCGAGCGCCTCGCGCGCATCGGTCTCGACCGCGGCGACCTCGCCCTTGACGACCTCGCGCAGCTTGGCGAGCGCGTCCTTGCTCGTGTCGCCGGCGCGGGCGATGACCTCGCCGGTCGCGGCGAAGACGACGTCCTCGGCCAGCGTCTTGCCGCCGCCCTTGATCGTCGCCTCGACCGCCTGGGCGGCCGTCGTCAGCTCCTCGATGCGCGTGGCCTGTCCGTCGCCGAGGCGCTTCTTCTCCGACTCGTGGGCGGCCTCCACCTCCGTGCGCTTCTCACCGATGGCGCCCTCCAGCTCGGCCTTCTTCTCGTCGACGACGGCCTGGGCACGGGCGATCCGCTCCTCGGCCTCCTCGTCGATGCGCTGGGCGGCCTTGTCGCGCTGCGTCTCGTCGACGCGGGTGACGACGTAGAGCGCGAAGTAGAGGATGCGCTCAAGGTTGCGCGGGCTGATATCGAGCAGGATGCCGAGACGGCTCGGCGTGCCCTTGAAGTACCAGATGTGGCTGACCGGGCTGGCGAGCTTGATGTGGCCCATCCGCTCGCGACGCACCTTCGAGCGCGTGACCTCGACGCCACACTTGTCGCAGATGATGCCCTTGTAGCGGATGCGCTTGTACTTCCCGCAGTAGCACTCCCAGTCCTTCGTCGGACCGAAGATGCGCTCGTCGAAGAGGCCGTCCTTCTCCGGCTTGAGCGTGCGGTAGTTGATCGTCTCCGGCTTCGTGACCTCGCCCGACGACCATCCCTTGATCTGATCGGGTGATGCGAGGCTGATGCGGATCGCGTCGAAATTGTTGACTTCAAGCATGAGCGGGCTTCAGGACTCCTGCGGCGGCCACGGGCCGCTGCTGCGCTCGTCGCCGGGGCGGACCAGGCCCCGGCTCAGGATGGACCGATGGGTGGGACACGCGTGGCGCCGTCCCCGACGCCACGGTGCGAGGCTATTCCTCAAAGCCCTGGAGATTGATTCCGCCGAGGTCCGGCAACGGGTAGCTGCCGGTGTCCTCGATGAAGCGGATCTCCTCTTCGTTCTCGTTCAGGATCTCGACCGACAGCCCGAGCGCCTGGAGCTCCTTGATGAGCACCTTGAACGACTCGGGCACGCCGGGTGACTGGATCTCCTCGCCCTTGACGATCGCCTCGTAGGTCTGGACGCGACCCATGACGTCGTCGGACTTCACGGTGAGCAGCTCCTGGAGGATGTTCGCCGCGCCGTACGCCTCGAGCGCCCAGACCTCCATCTCGCCGAAGCGCTGTCCACCGAACTGCGCCTTGCCGCCGAGCGGCTGCTGCGTGATGAGGCTGTACGGACCCGTGCTGCGGGCGTGGATCTTGTCCTCGACCAGGTGGTGGAGCTTGAGCATGTAGATGTATCCGACCGTCACGCGATGGTCGAACGTGTCTCCCGTCCGCCCGTCGTAGAGGACCGTCTTGCCGTCCTTCGACAACCCGGCCCGCTTCAGGGCGTTCTCGATGTGCTCCTCGGTGGCGCCGTCGAAGACCGGCGTCGCCGCCTTGAGACCGAGCGCGTGCATCGCCCAGCCGAGGTGCGTCTCGAGCACCTGGCCGATGTTCATCCGGCTCGGGACGCCGAGCGGGTTGAGGACGATGTCGACCGGCGTGCCGTCGGGCATGAACGGCATGTCCTCGACCGGCAGGATCTTCGCGATGACGCCCTTGTTGCCGTGGCGCCCGGCCATCTTGTCGCCGACCGCGATCTTGCGCTTCTGCGCGACGCTGACGCGGACGAGGCGGTTGACGCCGGGGAGCAGCTCGTCGCCGCTGTCGCGGCTGAACTGCCGGACGTCGACGACGATGCCGCGCTCGCCGTGCGGCAGGCGCAGGCTCGAGTCGCGCACCTCGCGCGCCTTCTCGCCGAAGATCGCGCGCAGGAGGCGCTCCTCGGCGGTCAGCTCGGTCTCGCCCTTCGGGGTGATCTTGCCGACGAGGATGTCGCCGGGGGTGACCTCGGCGCCCTCGTAGATGATCCCGTCCTCGTCCAGGTTGCGCAGGCTCTCCTCGCCCACGTTCGGGATGTCGCGCGTGATCTCCTCGGGGCCGAGCTTCGTGTCGCGGGCCTCGATCTCGTGCTTCTCGATGTGGATCGAGGTGAACAGGTCGTCCTTGACGAGACGCTCGCTGATGACGATCGCGTCCTCGTAGTTGCCGCCCTCGAACGGGAGGAAGGCGACGAGGATGTTCTGGCCCAGCGCCATCTCCCCGCCGTCCGTGCTGCTGCCGTCCGCCAGGAGCTGCCCGGCCACGACGCGATCGCCGACGTCGACGACCGGCCGCTGGTTGATGCAGGTGCCCTGGTTGCTGCGCAGGAACTTCTTGAGCCGGTAGTCGTCGCGCTCGTCCCCGGCGTCGCGCTCGATGACGAGGTGGTCCGCGGTGACGCTGACGACCGTGCCGGCCGCCCTCGCGACGAGGACGCCCTGCGAGTCGAGCGCGGCGCGGTACTCGACGCCGGTGCCGACGACCGGCGACTCTGGCTGGAGCAGCGGCACCGACTGGCGCATCATGTTCGAGCCCATGAGGGCGCGGTTCGCGTCGTCGTGCTCGAGGAACGGGATCATCGCCGTCGCCACGCTGACGATCTGCTTCGGGCTCACGTCCATGTAGTCGATGACGTCGACCGTCTCCTCGAGGAACTTGTCCTTCCAGCGAACGAGCACCTTGGCCTCGGCGAAGCGGAAGTTCTCGTCGAGCGCGGCGTTCGCCTGCGCGATGTGGAACTTCTCCTCCTCCGTCGCATCGAGGAACTCAATCTCGTCGGTGACGATCGGCCGGATCCGGACCTGCGCGACCTTCGCCTGTTTGATCTGGGCCCAGAGCTTGTCGTCGATGACGGCGCCCGACTTCGCGACGACCTTGCCGCCCTCACTGAGGGCGAGGTCCTCGGCCAGGATCTGGCCGATCGCGTCGGACTGCTTGTCACGCGCGCCCACGAAGCGACGCACCTTGCGGTACGGCGTCTCGATGAACCCGTGGCTGTTGATCTTCCCGTATGTCGCCAGTGAACCGATGAGGCCGATGTTCGGACCCTCCGGCGTCTCGATCGGGCACATCCGCCCGTAGTGGGACGGGTGCACATCGCGGACGTCGAAGCCGGCGCGCTCGCGGCTCAGGCCGCCGGGGCCGAGTGCGCTCAGGCGACGCTTGTTCGTCAGCTCGGCGAGCGGGTTCGTCTGGTCCATGAACTGGCTCAGCTGGCTGCCGCCGAAGAACTCCTTCATGGCCGCCACGACGGGGCGGATGTTGATGAGCGTGTTCGGCGTGGCCTGGTCGGCATCGGTGATCGTCATCCGCTCCTTGACGACGCGCTCCATGCGCAGGAGGCCGATGCGGAACTGGTTCTGGATGAGCTCCCCGTTGGCGCGAATGCGCCGGTTGCCGAGGTGGTCGATGTCGTCGGGCTCACCGCGGCCGTTGTTCAGCTCGATGAGCTTGCCGATGATCGCGACGATGTCGTCGCGGCTGATGACGCGGCTCTCGCGCGGGTTCGGCGCATCCTCGGCTGGCAGCTCGATCTTCAGCTTGCGGGCGACCTCGGAGAGCGCCTTGTTCAGCTTGTAGCGGCCGACGCGGCCGAGGTCGTACCGTCGGAAGTTGAAGAAGAGGCTCGTGACGAGCGCCTTCGCGTTGTCGACCGTGGGCGGGTCTCCGGGGCGCAGCTTCTTGTAGACCTCGATGAGAGCCTGGTCCTGGTCCTCCGCGGGATCCTTCTCGAGCGTCAGCGCGACGTACGGGTGCTCGGGGTTGTCGTCGGCCGGCGCGAAGATCTTCTCGATCTCGGCGGTCTCGAGCCCGACGGCGCGGAGGAGCGTCGTGACCGGGATCTTGCGCTTGCGGTCGACCTTGACGCTGAGCAGGTCCTTGTTGCTCGTCTCGAACTCGAGCCAGGCGCCGCGGTTCGGGATCACCTTGGCGGCATGCAGCTGCCGGCCGGTCGAGGGATCCTCGACGGCGGTGTAGTACACGCCCGGCGAGCGGACGAGCTGGCTGACGACGACACGCTCGGCGCCGTTGATGATGAAGGTGCCCTGGTCCGTCATCCACGGGAAGTCGCCCATGAAGACGGTCTGGTGCTTGACCTCGTCGGTCTCCTTGATGACGAGATCGACCTCCACCTTCAGCGGTCGCGCGAAGGTGAGATCACGGGTGCGGCAATCCTCTTCGTTGAACTTCGGCTCTTCGAAGTAGAACTCGCGGAAGTGCAGCTCGAGATTCTTGCCGGTGAAATCGGTGATCGGGGTGATCTCGTCCAACAGCTCGCGGAGGCCGGTTGAGACGAACCACTCGAATGAATCGGTCTGGGTCTGGATCAGGTTCGGAAGCGGGAGGACCTCGGGAATATGCGAGAAATTCTCACGGGTCGGGGCCAGCTCGAAGCGGCCGGTCGACTCGACCAAAGCCATTCAGGACTCCTCGGAAAGGGCATGGGGGAGCGCGGAGACGCGAACGAGGAGTATATCACCGCGTCCCGCTTCGTCAACCGAAGCGGTCAGGGTCAAGGTGAGGCGCGGCTACCTACCGGTCCCCGGCCGATCGCTTCGCGTCAGCCCCACGACGGCCAGGTCGATCGGCCACTCAGCGCCATTGATGCGCAACGTCATTGAAGAGTCGACCGCCCGAGCCACCGTGCGGGTGATCGTGCCGGTGCGGAGCGCGCGCGTCACGATGTCGGCGACGCGTGCCGGCTCGGCTGCCGTCTCGAGGTCGACGTCGACGTGCACCTGGCTGAGCGCCGGCGGGTCGTCGTCCCGTTCGGCGGCCATGTGGATGCCAATGCGCTCGAACTCGACGTGCGCGCCGTCCGCCACCCAGCGGAGGTTTCGCACGAAGCAGGCCGCCACGCCGGCGAGCAGTGCCTCCACCGGGCTCGGGCCATCAGTCATGTCCTCGGGAGAAGCGTTCAGCACGCCGCCGTCCCACAGTGCGCCGCTGACCCGCGTTCGATCGCCGCGGGCGACCTCGACATCGAGCAGGTAGACCGGCGGTCCCGGCGGGCGCCGGCGGATGACGTGGGCGCTCGGGGTCATGACAGCAACCCGGTGAGGCGTGCCAGCGCGACGGCGCACGCCTTCTCGTCGCGCTCGTAGTACTGGAACCTCGCGTCGGCAGCATGACGAGTCGCTCGAACCAATCCGGCCGCTCGCAGCTTCGCGAGGTGGTTGCTGACGTTGTTCTCGCGCTCGCCCGTCGCGGTGGCGATCTCGCACACGCAATGCGGCCCGCCTCCCAGCATCGCCAGGATCGCGGCCCGCGTGCGATCGGCCAGCAGGCGAGCGGTCTCGGTCGCAAGGGCGACGTCCGGCGGCTCGAGGTCTAGCCGAGGCTGACAGACGATCGGGAGCGAGGCGGTCATGTCGGCTGCTCCGAGACGGTCAGCTCGTGCGCAGCGCGCGGGCCGAACAGCCGTGGCGCCAGGCGCGTGGCTGACCAGACGAAGAACAGCATCACCGGCACCTCGATCAGCGGCCCGACCACCGTGGCCAGCGCCACCGTCGGGCTGAAGGCGGTGATGGCGATGGCGATGGCGATCTCGAAGTCGCGACCGGTGGCGCTGAAGGCCACCGCGACCGAGTCGGGGTACGAGAAGCGAAGCCGTGAGCCGATGAGGAACACGCTGAAGAACATGACCGTGAAGAACAGGGTCATCGGGATCGCCATCTGCACCACGATCAGCGGCTGTTCCAGGATCAGGTCGCCCTTGAGCGCGAACATGACCACCAGCGTGAACAGCAGCCCGAGGATCGAGACGCCGTTGAGGTAGGGCTTCAGTGCGTCCATGCCGCCCTCGCCCCGCTGGCGCACGACGAGCATGCGCGTCGCCACGCCAAGCACCAGCGGCAGCCCCAGGTACAGGACCACGCTCTCGGCCACCACCCACACATCGAAGTTGACGCCCCCGATGAGCAGCCCGGCGTAGACCGGGATCAGCAGCATCTGGATGACCGAGTTGAGCCCCACGAACACGAGCGCCATCGGGGTGTTGCCCTTGGCCAGGAAAGTGAAGATGATCACCATCGCGATGCATGGCGCCAGCCCGTACAGGATCAGCCCGGTGCGCAGCTCCGCATCGGCGACGAACAGGTTGGCCAGGCCGAACATCAGGAATGGGGCCACGAGGTAGTTGAAGACGAGCACCAGCGCCAGTTGACGCGGCGCACGGAAGGCGGCACCGACCTCGCCCAGCCGCACGTTCGTCATGGCGGGATACATCATCGCGAACAGCCCGATCGGCACCCCGAGGCTGATCGCATTCGGGACGCTCAGCTCGAATGTGCCACCGACGATGTCCTTGATGGCGTCGATCGGCGGCGTCAGCGCGAAGTCGGAGATGTGCAGGGCGCTTCCGACCGCGATGCCGATCGCCATGCTCACAACGACGAAGATCGGCAGCAGGCGGAAGTCCTCGAGCCTGGCGAGAAGCGTCCTCATTCGCCGACCGCCGTCAGGTGCCGAGCCCGCGCGACCTCGGTACTGCTGTCGCGAGCGCATTCGTGGCAGTTCACCGGTTCATTCCCCATGTGCGTGTCTTTCGGAGTATCTCAGTTTCGAATGAGGTTTTCAGCCATCGGCGAGCCATCGACCGTGCCCATTGACCCGAGTCCATGCGTCACTCGCACTCGGGTCAGCTGGCAGCCAGCAGGAACTTGAGGTCGTCGACCGACGGCACGCTCCCGGACACCACGACCGTCCCGTCGACGACGAGGCCGGGCGTGCTCATGACCCCATAGCTCACGATCTCTCCGATGTCGGTGTCTTCTCGATCGATGCCGTCCGTCCGAGCCAATGACGTGGGTCAGAGTGAGCGGCGCTATGCTGCCGCGGTGCCGTTGATCTACGAGTGGCGCGGTGACTTCAGCAACGACGAATTGAACGCTCTACATGCTGAAGGATTCGCCCATGCACCGTTCGAACACGACTGGCGCGGCCAACTGGGACGTCACAGCCTCGGCTGGGTCTGCGCACGCGATGGTCAACGGCTTGTCGGCTTCGTCAACGTCCCGTGGGACGGCGATACCCATGCATTCGTCATCGACGCGCTTGTCGCCAAGGATCATCGGCGACGGGAAATCGGGAAGCGGCTGATCGAGGTGTGTGTCGAAGAGTCGCGCACCGCGGGCTGCGAATGGCTCCACGTGGACTTCGATGACGACCTGCGGTCCTTCTACTTCGACGCCTGCGGCTTCACTCCAACGAACGCGGGGACCATCGCCCTCTAGCGCCCCTGGTCCAACGGTGCCGCGATCTCCTCGCCGGCCGGTCGGGCGGTCGTGGGTCAGTCTGAGCGATTGCCGCCCTGTCGGGCTCGTGTGATCATCGTGGCCCGCAGTCCGGAACGCACCTGTTAGCCATGGACGGAGCACTGGTCCAACTCTATCGGCACAAGACATGGGCGACGCTGCGCCTGATCGAGCGTTGCCAAGGCTTGGATGCGGAGCATGTGGACGCGACCATCGCCGGCACATACGGAACCATCCGTGACACGCTCAGTCATCTCGTTGCGAGTGACGAGGACTACCTGTCGCAGCTGACCGGGGTGCAGGCGTCGGAGACCGAAACGCCGATCCCGCTGGATCAACTCGCCGAGCGATTCCGCCGTGCCGCTCCGCAATGGGAAGCATTCGCCAGGGACGTCGAATTTCAGAGTCGGGAGATCACCGCCCCGGATGGCTGGCGGTTTCCGGCCGGAGTGATCATGGCGCAGGCGATCCACCATGCCGACGACCATCGCACCCAGATCCTGTCGATCCTTGGCGCACTCGGTCTCGACCCTCCACGCGTGGATGTGTGGAGCTATGCACGGTCGCACGACCTGCTATGGGAGCCGGCCGCCGCATCCTCGGACGACGGCTGACCGTTCTTCACGCCGACCCTCAGCCGGTTCGCCAGCGAAGGTCGGTCACCTCGCGGTCGAGCCGCTCGAAGACGAACGTGCTCGTCGCCAGCACGAGGCGGCGGCCGATGCCGTCGTCGACGACCTCGAGGTTGCGCCAGGCCGGCACGCGCGCGGCGTCCTCGGGATCGATCTCGCGGCACGCGTCGTACGGCGTTTCGCCGCGCTCGACCCGGCAGCCGAACTCGTTCGTCAGGCGCTCCTCGGCGACCTCGAGCTGGAGCTGGCCAACGACGCCGATGATCGGGTCCCCCATCCCATCGCCCCGGCGCAGGACGCGGATGACGCCCTCCTCCTCGAGCTGGCGCATCCCGCTGTGGAACTGCTTGTAGCGCGAGGCGTCGACGCTGCGCAGGTACGCGAAGCGCTCCGGCAGGAACTCGGGGATCGGCGGGAAGCGCACGGTCCCATCCTCGGAGAGCGTGTCCCCCACCTGGACGCCGCTGGCGTTCACGATGCCGATGACGTCGCCCGGGAATGCCTCGTCGATCGTCTGCCGCTCCTGGCCGAACAGCTCGTTCGAGTAGCTGAGCGACGTCCGGCGCCCGGTGCGCCCGTTGACGGCGCTCATCCCGCGCTCGAAGCGCCCGGAGTTCACGCGCATGAAGGCGACGCGGTCGCGATGGCGGGGATCGGTGTTCGCCTGGACCTTGAACGTCTGGGCGCTGAACTGGCCGTCGAGCGGGACGTCGGCGCCGTCGTCCGCCTGCCTCGGGCCGGGCGGCACCGAGAAGCGCGGGAAGGCGTCGAGCAGGAGCGTCAGCCCGACGTTCGTCAGCGCGCTGCCGAAGAGGACCGGCGTCACCCGCTCGGCGTGGACGTCGGCCGGATCGATCGCCGAGGCGACAAGGGCGGCCTCCTCGCGGGCGTCGTGCCAGTCCTCGGCGGCCGAACCCGGATCCCAGTCCGCCGCCGGCGTGCGGTGCCCCGTCCCGATCGTCGCGCCGTGGACGGTCGCGTCGCTCTGGATGACCGCGTCGTCGCCGATGTCGAGCAGGCCCGCCAGGTTGCCGTGGGTCCCGATCGGCCAGTTGAGCGGCACCGGGTGCACGCCGATCTCGCGCTCGATCTCGTCGAGCAGCCCGAGGGGCGGCAGCATCGGCCGATCGCACTTGTTGATGAAGGTCACGATCGGCAGGCCGCGCAGGCGGCACACCTGGAACAGTTTGAGCGTCTGCGGCTCGAGGCCCTTGCCCGCGTCGAGCACCATGATCGCCGCGTCGACGGCCCACAGGGCGCGGTACGTGTCCTCGCTGAAGTCGGCGTGGCCGGGCGTGTCGACGAGGTTGTACTGGAGCCCGCCGTGCTCGAAGCGCAGGACCGTCGAGCTGACGCTGATCCCTCGCCGGCGCTCCATCTCCATCCAGTCGCTGACCGTGTTGCGCGACTGGCGCCGGGCACGGACCGATCCGGCCTCGGCGACGGCGCCGCCGAAGAGGAGCAGCTTCTCGGTCAGGGTCGTCTTGCCCGCGTCGGGATGGCTGATGATCGCGAACGTGCGCCGCGCCGCGACGGATGACGGGTCCGCAGGCTGGCGCGGGGTCGGGGTGGTGGGGAGGGTCACGAGGCTTCCTGGTGCTATCGAGTCGCAGCCAGCAAGCGGAACCGCGGCGGCCGGCGGGACGCTGTCCCGCGGCCCTCAGTCTATGGCAACCGGCCGCGTGTGCTCCATCCGGGGTCGCGTCACGACTGCGCGGTCGGCACCAGGTGGCTCGGCGTGCTCCACGAGTGAAGCGTGGCCATGTAGTTGGCGCGCTCGAAGGCCGCCGGATCGTCCACCGCCGCCTGGCTGGCGCTGCCGCGCAGCTGGGCCACCGACTCGTATTCGTGCTCCGCCATCCAAGCCCACAGCTCCTCCTCGACCTTCCGCAGGTGCTCGGGGCCGTTGAGGAGCAGGGC
>CAZKFP010000199.1:0-4277 GCA_964552085.1 uncultured Steroidobacteraceae bacterium | reverse complement strand
ACCGCGCGCTGGCCCGAGGGCATGGCGCTCGTCGCCGGATGGGAGGCGTCCGAAGAGCCGTATCTCGGGTTCCCTCCGGCAGGTCGCAGCGTCCTGGATGTCCACGTCCCGCCGCTCGAGCCCGGTGCATCGGTCGTGATCGAGGTCACGCTGCCACCGGCGCCACCGGCGCGGGGCGTGGCATGGATCTCGCTAGAGCATGAGGGCGAGACACTCGCCGACCACGGGTTGCCGGCGCTCCAGCTCGACAGCAGAGCGCCCTGAACCGGATCGGACCCCACCGATCCGCTCGACCCGTAGGTACTGCCGTGCCATGTGTCGGATTCCGGTTGCCCGCATATCCCGACACTGTTACGATGCCTGCGGCATGAGGTTTGCCATCGGCGCCGGAGGAGGATGCTTCACCGGGTCGGACCGACCGGAGCCTCGGCAGTACCGTTGACCCCCGAGCCCGTGTAAGCGGAGTTAGTTTCCTATTGCCTGATCCGAGACGGCTCTTCCGCCGTATCACCGACAGCAACCTGCCGACACGGATGATCGCGCACATCTCCGTCGTCAGCCTGGTCGTCTCGGCGTCCGTCGCCGGCCTCGCCGGCACTGCGGGTCACGATGGCGCGGGCCCCTCCTCCGATACCGGTTTCCTGTCACTCGTCTCGAGCGTCCGTGGGGCGGCCGAAGAGACGGCGCTGACGAGCACCTCGTACGATCTGAACGCGCTGGCCGAGGAGCAGTCGACGCTCCTCGACCGGGGGGCCCCGGCCGGCCTGCCGGGAGACTCGGCACCGATGCCGACGCCGGTCCCGGTCGACCCGGATGCCACCCCCCTCGCGGCGCCCGCATCGATCGGCTCCACGACGACCACCTCCATCGGGGCCACCGCTCCGCGCTCGACCCGCGTGGCACCGCCGATCTCCTCGGGGACCCTCGTCTGGCCCGTTCCCGGCGGGGCGATCAGCCAGTACTTCCACGCCGGTCATCTCGCACTCGACATCGCCGCCGCGTACGGAACGTCGGTCGTCGCCGCGCAGAGCGGAACGGTGACCTCGGCGGGCTGGCGCAACAACGGCGGCGGCTACGTCGTCAGCATCGACCACGGCAACGGGATGACGACCGTCTACAACCACCTCGGGTCGCTCTGGGTCTCGCCCGGGCAGTATGTCGGCCCCGGTCAGGGTATCGGCGGGGTCGGCTGCACCGGCATCTGCACCGGTCCGCACGTTCACTTCGAGGTCCGGGTGAACGGCGTGATCGACAACCCGCTCCGATACCTCTAGCCCCGGTCGCTTCCGACCGATGCACGACGCCGGCGCACGACGCCGGCGTTGTTATGCTCGGGCCTGATGTTCACTGATCGCGCGCGCATCCTCGTGGCCGGCGGCTCCGGTGGGGATGGCGCCTCGACGATGCGACGCGAGGCGCACGTCCCGCGCGGCGGTCCAGATGGCGGCGATGGTGGCCGCGGCGGCGACGTCATCTTCATCGTGGCGCCCGGCATGACGACGCTCGGCGACTTCAAGCGTCGACGCCAGTTCCGTGCCTCGGACGGCGGCCGCGGCATGGGGCGCCGGGCACACGGGCGTGGCGCTTCCGACGTCGTCGTGCGCGTCCCACCGGGCACGGTCGTGCGCGGCCACCCTGACGGCGAATGGCTCGGCGAGCTGATGGAGGCCGACGCGCGCCTCGTCGTGGCACGCGGCGGTCGCGGCGGCCGCGGCAACGCGCGCTTCGCGACCTCGACGAACCGCGCTCCGACGCATGCGGAGAAGGGCACGCCCGGGGAGGAGCGCTGGATCGAGGTCGAGCTGAAGCTCATCGCCGACATCGGCCTCGTCGGCGCGCCGAATGCCGGCAAGTCGACGCTGCTGGCCGCGATGACCGAGGCGCGTCCCGAGGTCGGGAGCTACCCGTTCACGACCGTCACGCCCAACCTCGGCGTCATCACCCTCGACGCCGACGGTGAGCGCACCGCGATCATGGCCGACGTCCCAGGATTGATCGAGGGCGCGCACGAGGGCCGCGGGCTCGGGCATCACTTCCTTCGGCATGTCGAGCGGACGCGGGTCCTCGTCGGGGTCGTGAACGGCGCCGCGCGGGAGCCGGTCGAGGAGTGGGGGGCGGTGGCCGAGGAGCTTCGCCTCCACGATGCGACGCTCCTCGAGCGGCCGATGCCGATCATCGTCACGAAGCTCGACCTGCCGGAGGTGCGCGAGCGCTGGCCGGAGCTGCGCGTCGCCCTGCGCGCGGCCGGCAGCGAGCCGCTCGGCGTGAGCGCGCACGACGGCACGGGCATCGAGGCACTGCGCGCTGCCCTCGCGTCGGCCCTCGACGAAGCCGAGGCGCGCGGCCGAGAGCGCACGGCCGACGAGGAGATGCGGGTTCATCGCTTCGATCCGCTGGCCGAGGGTTGGGAGGTCGTGGCCGACGGGGAGGCGCTGCGCGTCAGGGGCCGGCGCATCGAGACCGCAGCCGCCCGCACCGACTTCGAGAACCCGGAGTCGCGCGACCGGTTCTGGAGGATGCTCGAGCGGATGGGGATCGACGCGGCCCTGCGGGAGCAGGGCGCGGGATCCGGGACGACCGTGCTCATCGGGCGAGCCGAGCTCGAGTGGGGCGACGAGTGACGACGATGCTCTTCGGCACGCCGGAGACGGCGGAGGCGTCTGACCGGGCGAGCCACGGCCCGCAGCGGATCGGCGTCCTGGGCGGCACGTTCGATCCGCCGCACGTCGGCCACCTGTGGCTCGCGGCCCTCGCCGCGGACGCGATCGGTCTCGATCGCGTCCTCTTCATGCCCGCGGCCCAGCCACCGCACAAGCGGCAGAAGGGGATGACGCGCGCGACCGACCGGCTGCTCATGACCCGCCTCGCGATCGCGGGCGACGACGCCTTCGAGCTGACGCTCATCGAGATGGAGCGACCCGGGCCGTCGTACACGATCGACTCCGTGGACGAGCTCCAGCGCAGCTACGGCACCGAGGCGCGCCTCTACCTGCTCATGGCGACCGACTCCCTGGGGGCCATCGACACGTGGCGCGAGCCGGATGCGCTCCTCGAGCGCATCGAGTGGGTCGTTGGTCCACGGCCGGGGAGCCCGCTGCCCGATCGGTCCGGCCTCGAGGCGCGCTTCGGGGCGAACGCCTCGCGCATCCACCTGCTCAGCGGCCCGTCGCTCGACGTGAGCAGCACCGAGATCCGGCGCCGGGTGGCGGCGGGGCACACCATCCGCTACCTTGTGCCGCGCGGCGTCGAGGAGCTGATCGGCCAGCGCGGGCTCTACCGTCGTGGATGAGAGGGAAGCCGGATCGGTGACCGACCCCGAACGCGTCGAGATCCCGGCCGATGCCGCCGCTCTGGCGCACCGGATCGTCGAGATCGCGTCGGACAAGAAGGGCAATGACATCGTCCTGCTCCGGATGGCGGAGCTGACGACGATGGCCGACTTCTTCGTCATCTGCTCCGGCCGCAGCGACCGGCAGGTCCAGGCGTTGTCGAGCGCCATCGTCGGCGAGCTGCGCGAGGACGGCATCCGTCCGCTCGGCATCGAGGGCCGCCAGTCGGCGCGCTGGGTGCTCATCGACTTCGGCTCGGTCATCGTCCACGTCTTCGCCCCCGAGGAGCGGGAGTTCTACGGCCTCGAGCGCCTCTGGTCGAAGGCCGCGCAGGTCGTCCGCGTCGTCTGAGCCCGCGCCCGGAAGTACTGCCGGGGTACCGCCCGGGTGGCCCATCGGTCCCATTGAGTGGTCGTTCCGCGATTCCCATGCTCGGTGTCATGACCGCCCGCACGCGACGTTCGCGACCGATCGAGACCTGCCGCTTCTGCAGCGGGACGCTGCTGACGAGCGTCTTCGACACCGTCTTCCGCGATCCGGAGGCTGACGAGCGGCTCTTCTTCGCCATCCCGGGCGCGCTCTGCGTGCCGTGCCGCCAGCTCTATGTCGACCAGCAGCTCATCGGGATCCTCGGGCTCGATGGCGCCCGCTGCACGTTCGCCATCGAGTCGGACAAGGTGCTCCAGGCCGGTCCGGCCGGGGCCGCCTGACCCGGTCTCTTCTCCGCCCTACGAGGCGGGACGTCGCGCGGCGAGCAGGTGCTCGCCCAGCCAGGCGACGAGCGCTGGCTCCTCGCCCATCGTGTTCGTCTTGATCGCCAGGTCCGCCTCGAACAGACCGACGAGCATCGCCTCCAGCTCCTGGCCCCGGTAGCGGCTCGCGGCTTCCACGAGCCGTTGCGCCATCCGCGCGTTTCCGCGCGCCACGCGGCGGGCGATCTCATTCGGC
>CAZKFP010000198.1:0-6979 GCA_964552085.1 uncultured Steroidobacteraceae bacterium | reverse complement strand
CAGGCGAACGCGATCCTCGAGATGCAGCTGCGGCGCCTCGCCGCGCTCGAGCGCAAGAAGATCGAGGACGAGTACAAGGCGATCATCCAGCTCATCAGCGAGCTCGAGGACCTGCTCGGCAACCCGCGCAAGATCCTCCTCGTCATCAAGGACGAGCTCGCCGACCTCGTGAAGCGCTACGGCGACGACCGCAAGACGCGCATCCAGGCCGACGTGAACCGGGAGCTGACCGCGGAGGATCTCGTCGCGTCGGAGGACGTCGTCGTCACGCTCAGCCAGCGCGGGTACATCAAGCGCCAGCCGATCGGCACGTTCCGGTCGCAGCGCCGCGGGGGCAAGGGCAAGCTCGCGATGCTCACGCGCGAGGAGGACGCCGTGCGCCACCTCGTCGTGGCGAACACGCACGACAACATCCTTTTCTTCACGAACCGCGGGCGCGTCTTCATCACGAAGGTCCACACGCTGCCCGACGCCTCGCGCCAGGCGAAGGGGCTCCCGATCATCAACCTGCCCGGCGTCCAGGTCGAGCAGCGCGAGTACGTCAGCGCGATCATCAGCCTGCCGCAGTTCGAGCCCGGGCACTACCTCGTCATGGCGACGCGCCGGGGGATGATCAAGAAGACCTCGCTCGAGGACTACGCGAAGATCCGCGCCAACGGCCTCATCGCGATCAACCTCATCGACGGCGACGAGCTGCAGTGGGTCGGCCTCTCCGATGGCCAGAACGACATCATCGTCGCCACGAGGAAGGGCCAGGCAGCCCGCTTCCGCGAGTCGGAGGTCCGTCCACTCGGCCGCGGCACGCAGGGCGTCACCGCGATCCGACTGAAGAAGGACGACGAGGTCATCGGCATGGAGGTCGTCGAGCATCTCGAGCAGCAGGTCCTCGTCGTCACCGAGCAGGGCTTCGGCAAGCGGACCGACGTCGCCGAGTTCCCGGTGAAGCATCGCGCCACCGGCGGCGTCATCGCGAACTCGCTGAACGCCGACACCGGCGACGTCGCCGCGATCCGCCTCGTCGGTCGCGAGGACGAGGAGCTCATGCTCATCACCGAGCTCGGAACGATCCTGCGCACCGAGGTCGGGGGCATCAACCGCTACCGGCGCCCCTCGCGCGGCGTCACGGTCATGAAGCCGCAGACGGACGACCGCATCGTCTCGATCACCGTCTTCGTCGACGACCGCCCGCCGGAGGAGCTTCCGGACTCCGAATAGGTGAGCGCGGCGGGGATCGCCCCGCTGCGTCGGGTAGAATCGCGAAGCCTGAGTGAGCGCCGCAGGAGACGACGCGATGTACGCCGACGAGTTCAGCATCTACGCCGGCAACGCCAATCGACCCCTTGCCGAGCGCATCTGCCGCTACCTGCGCACCGAGATCGGTGCCGTCGAGGTCTTCCAGTTCGCGAACGAGAACATCTTCGTCCGCATCCTCGACAACGTGCGCGAGCAGGACGTCTTCCTCGTCCAGCCCACGAGCCGTCCGGTGAACCAGTCGATCATGGAGCTGCTGATCATGATCGACGCCTTCAAGCGGGCGAGTGCCGGGCGGATCACGGCCGTCATGCCGCACTACAGCTACGGGCGCTCCGACAAGAAGGACCAGCCGCGCGTGCCGATCACGGCGCGCCTGATCGCCGACATGCTCACCGTCGCCGGCGCGGACCGGGTCCTGACGATGGACCTCCACCAGGGCCAGATCCAGGGCTTCTTCAGCATCCCGGTCGACGAGCTCACCGCCGTCAACCTCATCTGCGCCCACATCAAGTCGAAGCAGCTCGACGACATCGTCGTCGTCAGCGAGCTCGGCTTCGCGAAGAAGGCCCGCAACTTCGCTGAGCTGCTCGCCGCGCCGCTCGCGATCGTGGAGAAGCGTCGCCTCGGCAACGAGGACCGGACCGAGGTCATGAACATCATCGGCGAGGTGGAAGACAAGACCGCGGTCATCATCGACGACGAGATCGACACCGCCGGCTCGCTCATGGAGGCGGTCGGCGCGCTGCAGGCGGCCGGGGCGCGCGCGATCTACTCGTGCGCGACGCACGGCATCTTCTCGGGTGACGCGTTCGAGAGGATCGCGGAGAGCCCGATCACCGAGGTCGTGGTCACCGATACCGTCCCGCTCCCGGCGGGGGTCGACGACGAGCGGATCACGGTCCTGTCCGTCGCGCCGCTCTTCGGAGAGGCGATCAAGCGCATCCATCGCGGGGAGAGCGTCGGGGCTCTCTTCAGCTCCGAGGTCCAGATGGTCGAGGAGATGACCTTCTGGGACGAGGCGGCCGAGGCCAGCTGACGTAGGCGCCGCCGCGGGGGAGACGCCCGCATCGGTCTATACTCGGCCTCCCGATGTTCAAGTTCCTCTCCCGCCTGGGGGACTCAAACGAACGCGAGGTCCGCGCCCTCCAGCCGCTCGTCGATCGCATCAACGCGCTCGAACCCGAGATCCAGGCCCTCTCCGACGCCGAGCTGGCCGCCAGGACCGACGTGCTGCGCGCGCGCCTGCGCGAGGAGATCGGCGAGATCATGCAGCCGATCGAGCTGCGCGAGACCGATCCGGACGAGGACGCCGTCGATTCGGCGCTCGCCGGCGCCGATGCCGCGCGCCTGGCCGACCGCCTGAAGCAACAGCGCGAGGCCGAGCTGGCGCGGATCAACGCCGCCCTGGAGGAGCTCCTGCCGGAGGCGTTCGCCTCGGTCCGCGAGGCGATGGTCCGGGCGCTCGCCAAGCGCCACTACGACGTCCAGATCATGGGCGGCATCGTGCTCCACCGCGGCGCGATCGCCGAGCAGCGCACCGGCGAGGGCAAGACGTTCGTCGCGCCGCTCGCCGCCTTCCTGAACGCGCTCGTCGGGCGAGGCGTGCACGTCGTGACGACGAACGACTACCTGGCGAAGCGCGACGCGCAATGGATCGGCGCCGTCTTCCATCGGCTCGGCATGAGCGTCGGCTCGATCCAGCACGAGGGCGCCTTCCGGTACGACCCGGACTACCCGCAGACCGACGAGCGGCTGCGCGACCTGCGCCCGGCCACGCGGCAGGAGGCGTACGCGGCCGACGTGACGTACGGCACGAACAACGAGTTCGGCTTCGACTTCCTGCGCGACAACCTCGTCGTCGAGCTCGCCGGGCGCGCGCAGCGCAGCCACTTCTTCGCGATCGTCGACGAGGTCGACAACATCCTCATCGACGAGGCGCGCACGCCGCTCATCATCAGCGGCAATGCCGAGGAGTCGGCTGACAAGTACCAACAGTTCGCCGCGATCGTCCCGCGCCTGAAGGCGGAGGAGGACTACGTCGTCGACGAGAAGTTCAAGCAGGTCGCCATCACCGAGGCCGGCACGGACAAGATGGAGGGCTGGCTGGGCGTCGAGAACATGTTCGCCGACGACTTCAGCCTCGCTCGCCACCTCGAGCAGGCGCTCAAGGCCGAGGTCCTCTACAAGCGCGACCGCGACTACGTCGTCAAGGACGGCGAGGTCATCATCGTCGACGAGTTCACGGGACGGCTCATGCCCGGCCGGCGCTGGTCGGAGGGGCTGCACCAGGCGGTCGAGGCGAAGGAGGGCGTGTCGGTTCGCAGCGAGCAGCGCACGCTCGCCACCGTCACGTTCCAGAACTACTTCCGCATGTACGACAAGCTCGCCGGCATGACCGGCACGGCCGAGACCGAGGCGGAGGAGTTCGCGAAGATCTACAACCTCGAGGTCGTCGTCATCCCGACGCACCGCGAGATGATCCGCGACGACTTCGCCGATCTCGTCTACGCCAGCCAGAAGGGCAAGTGGACCGCGGTCGCCGACGAGATCGCCGAGGAGCATGAGAAGGGCCGCCCGGTCCTCGTCGGGACGATCAGCGTCGAGGTCTCCGAGATGCTCGGCGACATGCTCAAGCGGAGCGGCATCAAGCACCACGTCCTGAACGCCAAGTTCCACGAGCGAGAGGCGGAGGTGATCGCCCAGGCCGGCCGCTCGGGCGCGGTGACGATCGCGACGAACATGGCGGGCCGCGGGACCGACATCCTGCTCGGCGGAAACCCGGAGGCGCTCGCCGCGGAGATCCTTCATCGGCAGGGCACGAACGTCCTCGAGGCGACGCCCGAGCAGCACGCCGCCGCGCTCGCCGAAGCCGAGGCGATCTGCGCGGCGGACAAGGAGAAGGTCCTCGCGGCGGGCGGCATGCACATCATCGGGACCGAGCGGCACGAGGCGCGCCGCATCGACAACCAGCTTCGCGGCCGCGCCGGCCGGCAGGGCGACCCGGGCTCGTCGCGCTTCTACCTCTCCCTCGAGGACGACCTCATGCGCCGCTTCGCGAACGATCGCGTGCAGGGCATCATGCGGACCCTCGGCTTCACCGAGGACACGGCGCTCGAGTCGAAGATGGTCAGCAAGACGATCGAGAATGCACAGTCCCGGGTCGAGGGCTACAACTTCGACACCCGCAAGCACGTCGTCCAGTACGACGACGTCATCAACCGGCAGCGCGAGACGATCTACCGCGAGCGCGACCGGATCCTGCGCTCGTCGAACCTCGGTCCGACGATCGAGGCGATGCTCGACGACGAGATCGCCGGCCTCGTGGCCGACCACACGGCCGCCGAGCACCACAGCGAGTGGACCCTCGAGGGACTTCGGGCCCAACTGACGAGCATGGTCCCGTCACTGACCGATGCGGACCTACGCTTCCTCGACGACGCGCGCGAGGCGGAGGAGGTGACGGAGCGCCTGACCGAGCTCATGCGCGAGCGCTATGAGCGCAAGCGGGCCGACACCGGCGACGAGGCGATCGCCGTCCTCGAGCGGCTCGTCATGCTGCGCGTCATCGACTCGCTGTGGGTCGAGCATCTCACCGCCATCGACGACATGCGCCGCGGCATCGGGCTGCGCGCCTACTCACAGCGCGACCCGCTGAACGAGTTCAAGATCGAGGCGTACCGGATGTTCGACGAGCTGAAGGCGACGATCCGGCACGACGTGACGCACACGATCTTCCGCGTCACCGTCCAGCAGCATCCGCCCCATCCGCGACCGATGGCCCGCAACGTCGTCGAAGGACGCGCGGCCGTCGCGGGCACAACCTCCTCGGCCGCCGGCGCGGCGACCGCCACGGCAGTCGCCGGTGGCGGCAATGGGCGGGGCCAGGCGCGCTCGGGCCCGAAGATCGGCCGCAACGACCCGTGCTGGTGCGGCTCCGGCAAGAAGTTCAAGAAGTGCCACGGGGCCTGATCGGCCTTCAGCCCTCCCCGTCAGAGCGTTCATCGTCACCGTAGCGGCGGCGGCTGCGCTGCCAGCGACGGATCGGGTAGAGAGCGATGCACAGCAGCGCGATGCAACCGAGGATGACGTGGAACGGGTCGGGCATGGCGCACAAAGGATCGCACGCCGGGAACCGGCCCGCGGGGTTGCGATATCTGAACGGATCGCTAGGATGGTCGGAACAGCGATCGCGCGGCACGGAGAGGCCCGCGATCTCCGCAAGGTGGAGGGATTCGTTGAAGCAGTTGACCGCACCTCCAAGGGTCTCCGTCCCACTCCCCCTCAGTACGGCGGCCCACCTCCCACCGGTCACCCGCTTCCGAGACCCCAACCAGCCCTACGAAGACCTCATCATGTGCGAGCGTGACTGCATGCGCTGCAGCTACGCGGCCACGCTCGACTGTGACGGCAACTGCGGCGTCTGCCCGCGCCAGGACTACTGCCCCTGCGTGAACCCGGCAAAGGTGCGCACGAAGCAGAGCCGGCTCACCGAGATGGAGCTTCCGATGGTGGCTTCGCTTGGACGCAATTAGGGACGAGGCCCGGCGCCTGGCTGAGCTCGTGCGCGACACCGCGGTGCGTCTTTGACCTCGCCAGCGACGAGGCCGAGCTCAGCGAGCTGACACAGCGCGCGTCCGATCCGGACCTGTGGAACGACCCCGCCGAGGCGCAGACGATCATGCGCCGCGCCGAGGAGCTGCGCTCCGCCATCGCTGCGTGGAACGACCTTGGGCAGCGCGCGGCCGGCTTGGCCGAGATGGCCGAGATGGCGGCGGCGGACCCGGCCGAGGCAGCCGCCCTCCAGCCCGACCTCGAGCGTGACCTCGCGGCGCTGCAGGCGGACTGGGGGCGCCTGGAGCAGCAGCTCCTGCTCGGCGAGCCGTTCGACGAGCGCGGCGCGATCGTCTCGATCCATGCGGGCGCCGGCGGGACCGAGAGCCAGGACTGGGCCGAGATGCTGCTGCGCATGTACCTGCGCTGGGCGGAGCGAAGCGGATTCCGAACGGAGATCCTCGAGGCCACCGAGGGCGAGGAGGCCGGCCTGAAGTCGGTCAGCTTCGTGATCGACGGCCGTTGGGCGTACGGGCGGCTGCGCAGCGAGCGCGGCGTCCACCGCCTCGTCCGGATCAGCCCGTACGACTCACAGAAGCGCCGGCACACGAGCTTCGCGCTCGTCGAGGTCATGCCGGAGGTTCCCGAGGACGCGGCGATCGAGATCGACGAGAAGGAGCTGCGCGTCGACACGTATCGGGCCAGCGGGGCCGGCGGCCAGCACGTCAACAAGACCGACTCGGCCGTGCGGCTCACCCACCTGCCGACCGGGTTCGTCGTGGCCGTCCAGAGCGAGCGGAGCCAGCACCAGAACCGCGAGCGGGCGATGGCCGTCATGCGGGCGAAGCTCATCGAGCGCCAGGAGGAGGAGCGCGAGGCCGAGATGGCGCGCCTGCGTGGCGAACACGTGGAGGCGGGCTGGGGCAACCAGATCCGAAGCTACGTCCTGCAGCCGTACACGATGGTCAAGGACCTGCGGACCGGCGTCGAGACGAGCAACCCGTCGGCCGTCCTCGACGGCGACCTGGACGCCTTCATCGAGGGCTACCTGCGCTCGCGGGTGGGCGAGGGAGATCCGTCGCCCGCGGCCTGATCCGGCTACCATCGGCCAGGAACCGATGACATCCCTTCTGCGCCGACGTACGCGCACCGCAGATCCCGACGCGCCGGTCAT